>DASXUJ010000073.1 GCA_036504895.1 Syntrophorhabdaceae bacterium | reverse complement strand
CCATCATGAATGCTATTGCCCGTCCTGATACTTCATCGAGACAATAATCAGGCACATTCGTGATAGCCATCTCGAATTCCGTGGCTGCCTCAAGATCGGTCTTGTCGTAGCCGATAGCGATACCGGCCACTACCCTGCATTTCGAGAGAGCCGACAGGACTCGTCTTGTGAAGGGCTGAACCGATACTACGCCGATCACCGCATCGGCATCATGGGCCTGGGCGACGATCTCGTCCTCCGTCATCCACATCCCGTTTACCAGCGTCGCCCCGAAAGGGGAAAGCAGCTCATTCGCGAAATCGACTTCAGGAAGGGTGAAAAGGTTCACTACTTTCAAGCTCATATATTGCTCCTTTCTTAAAATTATTGAACTCCCCGCTCCTATCGAGCGCCCGGAACTACGATTACCGCGAGCCCCCGGAATTGACCCGTCTTGCCTCCCTGATACGCCCGACTTTAAAACGAACACAGGCCACGACCGTCTCATCCGACCCTCCCTTCCTCCCGGGCGGGCGGCTAATTAACCAGTTATTTAATACAATACGATTGAAGAATGTGTCAAGAAAAGTCTATTATTAGTTTCTCTGACAGGTTCTACCATCCTGTCCTTCGGCAGGTATTTGTTAACCGCTCGGTCAATTTATTTAAGCCACACTTGTATACATCCTTGCTCCCTGGCCTTCTATGTAAATGTACCGCTCTTTTTTTCCCTTGACAAGGGTCCCGGTATTTGATTAAACATACATTTAGTACACGGATAAAGCACTCATGAAAAAGCCGCGCCCGATACACAAAGAAAAACAAGAAATCGCCCGGACAAATGTAAATTCGGATGTGAGGGAAAGGATCGTGGCGGAGAGCATAAAGCTCTTTCTCAACAAGAGCTTCCGGGGCACTTCGATAAAAGACATTACGGAAGCGGTGAACCTTAGCAAGGGGGCCCTCTACTGGTATTTCGAAACCAAATCCAAACTCCTGGAGACAATCATAGAGAAATGGGAGCATGAGTTTCTCGATCCCCTCATCCAAAACGTATCAGGCCTCGATGGTGGCTTTCTCAAAAAATTCAAAGCCTTTCACAAATGGGTGTCTGAATTTCCCCGGTATCATAACCGCGAGCTATGTGTAACGGAAGCGGCCCTTTCCGCTGAGATGGCCGGAAGCGGAACCGAGGCGGAGAAAAAGATCAACCAGGTCCGCTCCAAATACCGTGTGTTCGTTGAAAGATTAATCGATGAGGGAAAGAAGGAGCAGCTTCTAAGGGAAGAGCTTGACAGCAGGGTTGTGGCCCATGCCATTATCGCCTTCCATTCGGGGACGCTTCTCGAATGGTATGCCAATGAAGATACCCTCGACGGCGCAGTCTTTGCGAGGACCTATAGAGATATGATTCTCCAGGGCATGCTGAAAGGGGCCGTCACTGACCTGGAAGTGAATGTGATCGTGAACAAGACAACGACTTATACCCTATCCCTGTGATGGGATGGCGGCGACAATTGTTGTTCCTATGAGTCAACTCTTTTAAGGAGGATCTCCCATGAAAGGAAGCACTGCAAAGAAATTTATGGCATTCACCCTCGTAGCCCTCTCTCTCTTCTGTTTCATCTCGACCACCGTATATGCACAGGACAAGGTTATAAAGCTCAAATATTCTACATTTTATCCACCGGTCCATAAGAACAGCGTCCTTACTGAGCAGTGGTGCAGGGAGATTGAAAAAAGGACCAATAACCGCGTAAAGATCACCTATTTCGCAGGTGGAGTTCTCACACCTGCCGCTCAGACTTATGACGGCGTGGTAAAGGGGATCACGGACATAGGCCAGAGCGTCGTAACCTACACGCTGGGAAGGCTGCCCATTACGGAAAGCATCAACCTGCCGCTGGGCTATTCGAGCGGCTACCAGGCAACCAAGATGGCCAACGCCCTCTATCAGAAATTCAAAGCAAAAGAACTTGACGATGTGAAGATCCTCTATTTCCACGCCCACGGACCCGGACTCTTCAGCACCAAGAAACCCGTTCTTAAAATGGAAGATCTCAAAGGCCAGAGGATCAAGTGCGACGGCGTGACCGCAAAGACGGTTGAGGCCATGGGCGCCCTTCCCGTAACTATGCCCGTCCCCGAAACTTACGATGCCCTGATGAAGGGTCTGGTAGACGGCATCTTGCTCCCCATGGAGGCGCTCAAAGGCTTCAGGCTCGGCGAGCTCGTCAAATCGACCTATGTGAACAGGGGGGCCGCATACAGCTCCGGCCAGTTCGTGGCAATGAACAAGGCGAAGTGGAATGCCCTGCCCCCGGATATTCAGCAGATCTTCATGAAAGTCAGCGAGGAATGGATCGAGAAGCAGGGAAAACAGTGGGACGAGCTCGATAAAGAGGGCCGCGAGTTTTCCATCGCCAAGGGTCTCAAGATCGTAAACGCATCGCCCGAAGAAGTGGAAAAGGCTTTCAAGAGAACAAGGCCCGTGGTGGAAGCATATGCCAAGGAGCTCAACAAGAAGGGTTTTCCCGGTGACGAGATAATAAACTTTTGCCTCAACTTTCTGAAAAACAACCCTTAAGAAACACGGCACGATAGCGCAGGTGATTATATGATTGAAGTGAAGTTTATCGGCAGAGGCGGGCAAGGTGCGGTCATCGCATCCCAGATACTCGCGAAGGTGTACTTTCACATGGGCAAATACCCCCAATGCTATTCCCTCTTCGGGGGGGAGCGGCGCGGAGCCCCCGTGGCGAGTTTTCTGAGGGTAGACGAGGAGAAGATCCTCCTCAAGTGCGAGATAAAAAGGCCTGATCAGATAATCTACATGGCCGCAGACCTCATCGACGAGAAGGAGATAATGGCGAACCTGAAACCGGGTGGTACGATCATCATCAATAACGCCCTCACCCGTGATGGTTTTGCCTCTCTGAGGAAGTTCAGGATCGCCCTTGTCAATGCCTTGTCCGTCTCCGAGGACTCCGGTCTCGGAAGCACAATCAATACCGCAATCCTCGGCGCGTACTGCCGGGCGAACCCCGATGTGCCCTTTACCTTTCTCGAGACGGCCATAAGAGAGACTGTGCCTGCCAGGATAGAAGAAAACGTGGCCGCCGCAAAAAGGGCATTCGACGTAACGGAGTTGCGCGAGGGGGTGCAATCTTGAAAAATAGACGCTCTTATGAACAGATCGATTTGAAAAGGATTGCCCCCTATTCCGATACCACCACGGAATCCTTTAAAACAGGCCACTGGGGTCCGCGAAAGCCGAAGTATGAGGAAAAAATATCGCCCTGCCGTGAGGCCTGCCCGGCAGGAAACGACATAGCCGGAGTGTTGGCAAAGGCAGGGTCGGGGGATTTTGACGGAGCCCTCTCCTTACTCCTCGCGGAGAATCCTTTGCCCGGCGTGTGCGGCAGGGTCTGTTATCATCCCTGCCAGACGAAATGCAATCGAGCGGAATTTGACCAGGCAGTGGAGATAAGGAGCCTTGAAAGGGCACTCTCCGACTACGGGTCCGTCACACTTCCGATTCAAAAGAACAAGAAACCAAAACGGGTAGCCGTGATCGGCTCCGGTCCCGCGGGACTGTCAGCCGCCTATTTTCTGGCGCGCCTCGGGCATAAAATAACACTGTTCGAACAAAGGGAGGAGCTCGGCGGGGTGCTCCGCTATGGAATTCCCCCCTACCGTCTTCCCAAGGACGTCCTGGACCGGGAGATCTCAAGAATCATAAATCTCGGGATAGAGGTGAAAACCAAAACAAAAGTAGATAAAAACCTGCTTAAAAAATTGCGTGCCGACTATGATGCCCTTTTTCTCTCAGTCGGCGCATGGCTGCCCAGGGGCCTCTTTTTGGAAGGTCCTCACGGGAAGGATGTGCTCAAGGGCCTCGACTTTCTTTCCAACCCCCGGGCACGTAAAACCGCAGCAGGCAAGAAGCGTATAGTGGTGATCGGAGGCGGAGACGTGGCCGTGGACGTGGCAAGAACAGCCTTGCGTCTTTCCGGGAAAGGCTCAACCGTCACCATGGTGGCCCCGGAGAGCCCTGGCAGCTTTCCCGCAATTCCCGAGGCCGTCCGGGAAGCCATGGAAGAAGGAATAAAAATGTACGGGGGATTTCGCCCCGCTGCACTCAATGGCTCCAGGAAACTTGAAAACATCACATTTTCAAAAACAAAAGTAATCAGTGACCTGGAAACGGGTCTTTACACGATGATGCCTGCCAGGGGCAAACCCCTTACCCTGGAAGCGGACCTCGTAATTTCCGCCATAGGACAGGTCCCGGAGACGAGCCCTATTTCTGCCGGGCTGCTGGAAGAAGACGGGAGCCACGTTTACGTGGACCGGTTCGGGATGACCCCGCTCGATAAACTTTACGCAGGTGGCGATCTTGTCAAACAGAGACCCGCGGTGGTGGATGCTATCGCCTCCGGCAAAAGGAGCGCCCTCGCCATTCACCTGTCAGACGGGAAAAAGGAGAAGACCATCTCTTCCATAACCCTCGGAAACGGGCCCTCTCTCTCGTTCCGGTCGTACCTGGCGCCGGACGGGGTGAACCTAAAGAAGACTGTGGAATATTCGCAGTTGAATACCCTTGTCTATCGTACAAGCACTCCGAATTACGGCGATACCCAATCTCCTGAATCGCGGGCGGCAAATTTCGCTGAAATCACCGCAGCACTAAAAAAGGAAAAGGCGATCGAAGAGGCCAAAAGGTGCTTCAATTGCGGACGATGCGTGGAATGCGATCTCTGCTATTTCCTCTGTCCTGATATCTCCATATTCAAAGGTCTTAAGAAGGGCTATGAAGTCGACAAGGATTATTGCAAAGGATGCAGTATTTGTGCGGTGACATGCCCCAGGCACGTGATCGAAATGGAGGAAAACAGATGAGAGAGCTGACTACCGGCAACTATGCGGTGGCCGAGGCAGTGCGCCTCGCGAGGGCCGAGCTGGTGGCCGCCTATCCTATAACACCTCAGACGCCGATTTACGAAAAGCTCGCCGAGATGGATGCCCAGGGCAAGCTTCCGGGTATAATGGTAAAAGTCGAATCCGAACATTCCGCCATGGCGGAATGTGTGGCCGCTTCCATGGCAGGAGTGCGCGTATTCACGGCGACCGCGTCCCAGGGACTGGCCCTGATGCACGAAATGCTCCATTTCGCCTCCGGAAACAGGACCCCGGTGGTAATGGCCTGTGTAAACCGCGTAATTGCGGCGCCCTGGGCCTTCGGAAGCGATCAGACCGACACCCTCGCCCAGAGGGATACGGGGTGGATGCAGTTTTATTGTGAGGACGGCCAGGAGGCCCTCGATACAGTCATTCAGGCTTACAGAATCGCAGAGAAGGCGCTTATCCCGGTTATGGTTATAATGGATGCTTTCTTTACGTCCCATTTCATGGAACCGATCGAGATACCGGAGCAGGCCGTGGTGGATCGTTTTCTGCCGGCCCCCAAGCTTCCGGAGAGGTTTGACGTGAAGCACCCCGCCTCCATCTCCAATGTGGTGAATGCGGTAAAGTACATGGAGTTCCGGGAACAGAGCTTCCGCGATATGGAGGGGGCACGGCCTCTCATAAAAGAGGCGGATGGGGCGTGGGGAAAACTCACCGGCCGCACCTATGGGGTGATTGAAGCAATACAGACGAAAGATGCCGAAATAGTCCTCGTCACCACCGGCGCCATGACGAGCAGCGCAAGGCTGGCCCAGAGGAAGATGCGGGAAGACGGGGTCCGGGTGGGACTCCTGAAGATAAAGGCCTTCAGGCCATTCCCTTATAAAGAGGTCCAGGAAGCAGTCAGCCACGTACGGAAAGTCGCGGTCATCGACAGAAACTGCTCCATGGGGAAAGGCGGCATTTTTTGCGCTGAACTGAAAAGCGCCCTCTGTAATCTCGATAAGAGGCCAAAGGTATGGGGATATATTGCCGGTCTTTCCGGCGCGAATGTATCTCCCGAGATGATCGAGGGAGTAGTGAGAAAAACATTGAAGCAGAAGAATCCGGGGGAACTCCCTGAATGGATTTCGGAGGAATGACCATGGCAGCGAAGCAGACTGAATTGACGGCCTTGACCGAGAAATTCCGGCAGGGTCACTATGCGTGTCCCGGATGCGGCGTGGCTATCGCCATGCGACTGGTACTTAAAGCCCTCGGCGAAAAGACCATTGTAGCAGTAGTGACCTCGTGCTCGGGCGTAATCAGTATGGCCTACCCCTTCACTGCCCTTGGAGTGCCCAATTTTCATACTGCCTTCGAGATCGGCGCCCCCACGGCGGGAGGCATTGCCCACGCCATGGAAATCAGAGGAAAGAAAGATATCAACGTGGTGACCTTCGCCGGTGACGGCGGCACTTTCGATATAGGGCTTCAGGGCCTTTCCGCCTCCTGTGACAGAAATGAGAATTTCATCTATGTCTGTCTCGATAATGAGGCGTACATGAATACGGGCATCCAATCAAGCTCGGCAACCCCCGCGGACGCATGGACCATGACCACCCCAACGGGGCGGCAAAGGAGCAAGAAAAAATTTATGGAAATTATCGCGGCTCACAGGATACCCTATGCCGCGACGGCATCCGTCGGCTTTCCCGAAGACCTTATGACCAAGGTCCTTAGAGCTAAAGAAGTCAGGGGCACCAGATTCCTCCATATTCTGACCCCTTGTCCCACGGGGTGGAGAATGAGCGAGGGCGACACCGCAAGGGCCGCCATGCTTTCGGTGGAAACCAGGCTTTTTCCGCTTTACGAGATCCGCGACGGCGTGGACTATACAGTCACTCAAGAGCCTCAGGGGCTACCGGTGAGCCGGTACCTGAAAATGCAGGGCAGATACCGCCATATGACCGATCAGGACATCTCACGGGTCCAGGAGGAGGTCGACGAGGAGTGGCTGCGGCTTATGTCCCGAGTTGCCCCTCCCTGCCGGCGGGAAAGGCAACAATCTTAATCACTATGAGCAGAAATCCTGCAGGACCGGAGAATAAGGCCCCTGCAGGGTCTTATTCTCCGGAAAGGACGAAGGCCGTGAAGAGAATAGTCGGGAAGCCTCGATCAGGCTCTTCTTCCCCTCGATAAAGGGAAATCGGGGAATCCCGAGGCCTCCGGCGCCCGGCACACGTTCCGGTAAGGAAGTATCAAAAATCACGGAGGTTGAGGATGAAACAATTTTTGTTGGCAGTCAAAAGACTCGATATCACCTGCCATACCATTGCCGGGATCGTGTTGGCTTTTATGATGCTCGTGACCCTGGGCGACGTGTTCATGCGGAATATCGGTCACCCTATCGTGGGCACTGTGGAGCTCATTTCTTTTTGCGGCTCCGTGGTCGTCGGCTTCGCGATCCCCTATGCGTCCTGGATGAAGGTACATGTCTACGTTGACATCCTGATCACAAAGCTCAATACCCGCAACAGGATGATCATGAGCGCCATGACGAGGGTCCTGGCTATCGCCCTTTTTATCTTTATCGGATATAATTTCATTCTCTACGGACTGGATCTAAAGAATACCCATGAAGTGAGCGCGGGACTCAAGCTCCCTTACTACCCCATACCTTTCGGCCTCAGCTTCAGTTGTTTCCTCCAGGCAGTCACCCTCTTTGCCGATTTTGTAAAGACCGTGAAAGGAGGCGACTATGAATGAGATAACCGTCGGTATTCTGGCCCTCCTGATACTCCTGATCCTCTTTCTCACCGGGATCGAGCTGGCCTTCTGCATGGCCATTATCGGATTTGCGGGCTTCGTCTATCTCGTCTCTTTCTCCGCGGCCTGTAATCTCCTCGTGAAAGACTTCTTCGACACCTTCACGTCTTACAGCTACACTGTTATCCCTCTTTTTGTCCTCATGGGACAGATCGCGTCAAATTCGGATATTGCGAAACGCCTCTATACCGCCTCCCATAAATGGGTAGGCCACGTGCCCGGGGGCCTTGCCATGACCACCGTGGCCGGCGCTACGATTTTCAAGGCCATGTGCGGCTCGACTCTCGCCACCGCTGCCACCTTCGCGGGGATTGCCATCCCTGAGATGGACCGCTATGGTTACAAAAAAGAGCTCTCCACGGGAGTGGTCGCTTCGGTAGGCACCATCGGCATGTTGATCCCCCCCACCGTGGTGCTCATTATATACGGCATCATAGTAGAACAATCCATAGGACGGCTCTTCCTCGCAGGGATTGTGCCGGGCCTTCTCATCGCCTTCTTCTTTCTGTGCGTAATTTATGGATGGGTGAAAATCGATCCGACTGTTGCGCCCGCGACCCCCAAGGCATCCTGGGCCGAAAGACTCCATGTATTACCCGAGTTTATCGTCGTGGCTGTCATCTTCACCGTTGTTATAGGGGGGCTCATGATAGGCGTCTTCAGCCCCACGGAAGCCGGCAGCATCGGCACCCTTGCGGTCCTTGTCCTTGCCGCGTGCAGAAAGGAGCTCACCTTCAGGGTACTCGTGAAATCATGGGACGAATCGCTGAGGACCGCGGTCATGACCCTTATGCTGATTGCCGGATCGGTGGTACTCGGCCACTTTCTCGCGGTCACGGAGATACCCTTCATCGCGGCGGACTGGGTCACGGGCCTTCCTATTCCTCGCTTTTGCGTGATGATCCTCATAATCATGGTCTACCTTGTAGGCGGCTCCTTTATCGACGACCTTGCTTTTATGATCCTTGCGACGCCCATTTTTTATCCTGCCGTGGTCAAGCTGGGCTATGATCCCATCTGGTTTGGCATCATGGTCGGCATCACCATTATGATCGGCGTAATCATTCCGCCGGTCGCAATCTGTGTCTTCGTGGTGAGGAATATCACGGGTGTGCCTTTCAACGTCATCTACAAGGGCGTTCTGCCCTTTCTCCTGAGTCTTATCGCGGCTGCCCTTCTCCTCTTTATCTTTCCCCAGATCGCCACATTTCTGCCCAATTTTTTTATGGGCTCCGGTGGCGGTTGATCCGCGGATAGGATGACTCTCGCGGGAGCATGGGTGAAGGAGGAATTTCATGGGAGCAATTGAAGAAGCAAATAAAAGGGCGGTCCTGGAGTTTTACGAGCTGCTCCTGAACAGGAAAGATTTCGAAGCCTCCAGGAGATTCATGGCTGACGGGTATATACAACATAATCCCGCGGTGGGCGACCGCCCCGAAGGACTGAAAACATTTGTCGCCTTCCTGAAGGAGAATTTTCCTGATCAAAGAAACGAAATCAAACGAGTCATCGCAGAGGGCGACTACGTGGTCCTCCACGTGCATGCCCTGCGTCCCCCTGAAACCATGGGACGGGTCATTATTGAGATATTCAGGCTCCGGGAAGGAAAGATAGAAGAACATTGGGATGTAATACAATCGATTCCCGAGCAGTCAGCGAACCCGAACGGGATGTTCTGATCCTACACTAGATGAGAGGGACCGTGGGGTGTGATACATGCCCGGTTCCCGATTGGAGGAAGACATATGAATTTTATCGATCTTAGCGGCCGGGTAGCTCTAATTACCGGCGCAGGGAAAGGAATCGGCGAGGCGATCGCCGAGAGGTTCGTCGAAGCCCGCGCTGCAGTCGCGCTTGTCAGCCTTCACGGCGCCCGGGAGGCGACCGAGAGGCTAAAGTCCAAAGGGGCCGATGTGGAGGCCTTTGCATGCGATGTGTCGGACCCGAAGGCAGTGAGGGAGACGGTCGATGCAGTCCTCAAGAGATTCGATCATATCGATATACTGGTCAATAATGCCGGTGTGGGGGGAGAGATCGCCCCGGTGTGGGAGGTATCCGACGAGGAATGGAACCGGGTAATATCGACCGATCTGTCGGGGGTATTCTATTGCTGCCGAGCAATCGTCCCCCACATGCGAAGCCGCGGATGGGGAAGGATCATCACCGTGGCAAGCGTGGCCGGAAAGGAAGGGAACCCCAATATGGCTCCCTATAGCGCGGCCAAGGCCGGCGTAATAGGATTTACAAAATCATTGGGGAAAGAGGTCGCAAAAGATAACATCACGGTGAACGTCATCACTCCCGGCGTAATTAAGACGGGATTGGTAAACGAGCTGACCCCGGAGCAAGCAAAGTATCTCATTGAGCGCATCCCTATGGGAAGGATCGGCAAGGCCGAAGAGGTGGCTGCCATGGTCCATTGGCTCGCTTCCGACGATGCCACTTTCAGTACAGGGGCGGTTTTCGACCTGTCAGGAGGACGCGCCACATATTAGAAAGAACACCTTGGATACTGGACGGGGACAGACATCTCATGCAAGGTGTCTGTCCCCGTCCAGTCTGTCTGCCATGAATTACTCACGCGTGTGTCCGGCCGAAAGCCTCCATACCCATTCTGACCGTCGCCGCCTTGCCGGGAGCCGTCATTTCCACTTCTTCATAGGACCCCACATAGGCAGGGAGCACACTCTGATGCATCACGTAAGGCGGGAGTGCACAAGTAGTATAGAGGGAAACCTTCAAAACCGCAGCCTTTCCCTTCCCCGCGCCTTCGACTATTGTCTCGATCCGGTAAAAACCATCTCTTTCAGGAACAGCCGAGAAATATGTTCCATTGTCGCCCATATGGACAGGAACGGATGAGCCGTTTGATTCCTTCAGGGAGAACTTCGCAGGGACAGCTCCTTTTGCGGTCCTGGTCCTGACGATATATTCTTTGTCTTTGTGAAGAAATACATCGAATGTGAACGAACCGTTGCCTGTGAACTCTTTCTCGAAACTCTGCAGAGACCGCTCCCTCATTAAAACATTTCTCACTGCTTCGCGTAAACTTTTCATACCTATTCCTCCTCTATGAATTGTATTGTTTTATTCAACGGAGGCATTGTTCTTGCGCCTCATGCGCGAACCGGCAGAGTACCCGCACCTCTTGCTTCTTCCTGTCCGGATCTGCTCTTTCTTTTTTTCCCACCACATGATTGCCCATTTTGATTCCCCTTCGTAGGGAAGCCTCCATATGCCTTCGGTCCGGACGAGATGATCGTCCAGAAAACGCCTTATTCTTTCTTCTTCTCTCAGGGTCAGGTCCTCGAACATCCACTTCTGTGCTTCCAGGGCTTCCTCTCTGTTGGCCCATCCATCGGACTTCTTCTCACTCACAAATACAATGTTTGCAAGGATGCCCAGATATTTGTGGATGACATCATAATAAAGCGAGGTATAACTCGGACCCATATCGAGCTTTCGGCCCGCCGCCTCATATATGCGACGATCGAAAGGCCCGTCTCCCACTGTTGCCGAGACGACAATTTTCCTTCGTGCCCTTTCATCCAATCCCACAATCATTCCGGGCAGATCTTGATAAAGTGCCGCTCCCGATGCAACGACCACATCGCATTCGTCAATGCGGTCCCACTCATGATCTTTTCCCTCATTGGGAAGAAAAGACAAATTGGTTATTCCCTGTTCGAGGCAGTACCTTCGCGCGAGATCGGTACTGCGATGGGAAAACCCTGCGACAATAACGCTTTTGACTTTTCGAGCCAGCGGGATAGCCATGTCGCCGCTTGCGCCCCCTATATCCAATACAGTCCAATCGGGATCAGCCACGATCACCTTGAGGAGGCCTTGCGCGTATTCGGTTCCCCCTGCCCGTGTCGACAGATCCGGACTCTTCCCTTTGCGGAATTCCGCCCCGTCGACCAGCCCAAGCCGGCTGACCGCACTGCCGTGGTCGTGATCGGCGATAAGCCTTGCATCCGGGGGGTTCCCACGTTTTCTGACGCTCTTGCCCCCTTTCATCTCCGACATCAATGGACCGATCGTCCTTACCTGCCCGATCTCTTGCATTTTGCCTCCTTTTCTCGGAACCCTGACGAAACGCCACGGGTCAGGATCTGTAACGCGAGCTTCCGAGTGCCTTCCATATGGCTTTTGCGTGAAATTACGGCCTTACTTCTCTCAAGATAGGCGATTCCCAAAAAGACGGACCATATGACCTGGGCGAGTGCTCGCGGGTCGCACTCGACAAACACCTTCTCCGCCACTGCATAGCCGACTATCTTGTGCTGAAGCGCAACCACCTTCGAACCCACCTCGTGAAGAAGGTCACGTAATTCCGCAGGGAGGTTTCCGATCATCTCGCTTTGATGAAAATATTGCCAGGCCGTAAAAGCTATGGGGTCCTTCTCATAAAACTTCTCGAAGCTGTCCCACAATTTCTCCAGTAGCTGGTTTTTTACCTTTTCACGGTTCTCATATACATCTTCGAGGAGAAGGGCAAAGTAATCGGCATTCGCCACTATTGCACTTATTAAGATCTCCTCCTTGCTTTTGAAGTAGAGATAGAGGGCCGCCCTGCTTAATTCCGCACGCTCCGCTATCTTTTCCATGGTAATGGCGTGGTATCCTTCCTCGTCATATATGGCCATTGCCGCATCGATCGCCGCCTCACGCCTTATCTCCCGCTCTCTCTTTCTCCGCTCGGTTAATCCCATTTGGACACTTCCTTTATATGTTAGACATCATGTCTATATTCTAGATATGTTGTTTAGTCATGTCAAGTCTTTTGTCTCAAAATGTTTCTCTTTTTAACCAGGTTTTTAGTCGGCACAGAAGCAATGCACGGGGTTTAGCAAAACGATGATAATGAAGTCAGGAGGTTACGTAAATAGTCGGTCGCCCGACATTTATTTCAAAAGATCACTTTTTGACAGAATTTCGTAGCAAAAAGCGCAACAAAAAAGAGGCTCTGTCGAGCCCCTTTTTCTATCCGGTCCCTTTGACGCGATGACCGGGACGAAAATATATAGCTTCTATCGTAATTGCCTTGATGCGGGCGTCTGGCCTCCCTGTACGCCGAGTCGTCCACCGGTCCCCAATCCTCCTTTGACTTCCTGGGCCCGGTAACTGCGTACCACTCTCACCAGTTTGTTATAAGAATCCATGAAAGCAGCGGTAAGTATTTTTCCCTCGGGTGTACTGGTGTATCCGCCCATGCCGCCCCCTCCACCGCTACCGAAGGCCGCCCCCGCCAGGGAAAAGTCGAAATTCTTTGCGCTCCCTTCCGCGGCGGCGAGTTGGATACCGGAGCGGTTGTCAACGAGTAAGAGGGTGGTAGAAGCTTCGTTCGATTTAAAACCACCCGCCACTGCGCCCACTACCTTGCCCACAGAACCGAAAAGTCCGCCCAGTGCTCCCCCCACACCACTCGTCCCTTTCTGGCTGAAATTTATGGAAGGACTCATGGTGTAATCGGCAGCTACCATCTGTCCCTTACCAAAGCCGCTACCCTTCCTCATCTCGCCACTCTGCTCCAGCGCCCGCTCCTGCATTATATTCTGCATTGCCCGGCCACGTTCTACTATCACGAAACAGTTCGACTGCTGGACCATCATCCTCAGCACGGGTATGGTAGAGCCGAGTTTATACTGAGAAAGATTCGCGTACCAGGGAGCAGTCTGGTCCTCCACCACCGCCATGGTACCGAGTGTCTCATTGCATCGTTCCAGCTGAGTATTTGCTCCTTCCGATGTCGCTCCCCCTGCCGATCCCCCGGCAGTGCTGTTGGCGCCGCCCAGAGTCGGATCCGTAGCCCATGAGCCGGTAATGCCTATTGCAGCGGCCAAAAAGAGGCTCATACAGAATGTGCCGACGTGCGTGCTCCAATTGATTCGCTTTCCCCTCATCATTTCCTCCTCGTGGTGCGATTCCATACAATACTCTTCCAACAATACCGAACGATTTAGCCCCTTCTGTCCCTCCCTCATTCTTACGCCGGGGGTCACAAAGGCACCGGGTATAAAGTTCTCACCCGGTATTAAGGATAGTCCGATTAAAAAAGTTAGTCAAGATTGAATAAAAGGGAGGATTCGTGCCGGAACTCGCGGTGAGAAAGAACGGCGAAAGGCAACGCCGCCTCACCGGAATATCTCCTCTCCCCCGTCAAGGGTTTTCTTTCAGGTGTTTGGAAGGGTCTGCGGGAGGGCCTGGCCCTTTTCCTTGAGACCTGAGATACCTTTCAAAAAGATATCGAAGATGGTCTCCGAAAGCTGCTCCCAGGTGATAGGCCCCTTAGGGTTGTACCACCTGTAAATCCAGTTGCACATGCCGAGAAGGCTGAAGGTGATCATAGTAAGCTGATCTTTCTCTATCGAAGAGCCGAGATAACCGGAAAGTACTTCCGTAATAATGCGATAATACTCCTTTTCTTTCACCAGTATCTTCTTACGGGATTTGCGGGGAAGATTATGGGCTTCGCTTATCAGGACTTTCGCCTTATACATGTTCTGAGGATAGATCTCCACATGACGAAAAATCAGTTTCCTCAACTTATCCATATCGGTCTTCTCTTTTTCCAGGTCTTCCTCGAGACCCTCCAGGACGATGTCTATGAAGCTGTTTATGATAAAGTCAAGAAGCTCCGTCTTGCTGGTAAAATAATGGTATATGCCGCCCTTGCTCAACTTTGCGGCCGTCGCCACATCATGCATGCTCGTCTCGACAAAGCCCTTTGTAGCGAAAAGTTCGGCCCCGGCTTTTGCAATAGAGCTGATTCTCTTGCTCGACGGTTTCCTGCTTTCCTCCATAACTCCCCCTTAAGATGGATGTAACCACATATCAAACCGGGTAGAGTCGGTCCAATCCGGTATCGCCTTGGATATTAACCAGTTTGATTTTTCCTGTCAAGAAAAATCTAGGATGGAAGCCGGTTTACCCGTTGCCGGGTACGGCTCCTCCCCCAGTTCGACGGGGAATATATCCGTGGCCGCCCATCGAAAGAACGCATCTCCTTACCCGGTCTGGATCCTGTTCGCGGCCGCCCCAGGCTAAGTGCCCGGGCACGCCTCGCTGAAAGCCACGCCCGCACAGACGCGGCCTTCTTAATGACGGGTCCCGGGTCTCCTCGCGCTTATCTCACGGCCCTTACCATTCGATGCCTTTCTGGGCTTTTATCCCCGAATTGAAAGGATGTTTGATCTCTCCCATCTCGGTCACGAGGTCGGCCAGCTCTATAAGCTTTTGGGGCGCATCACGGCCTGTAACGATAATGTGCAGATCGTGGGGTTTGTTTCGGAGAGATTCCATGGCCTCCGCTTCATCGACCATGCCGTAGTTGAGGGCATAGGTAAATTCATCCAGGATGATTATGCGGTGACGCCCCTCCTGAATTCGTGATTTCGCCAGTTGCCATCCATTCACGGCGGCTTCGCGGTCTTTGTCCAGATCGTCCGATTCCCATGTGAAGCCCTGACCTACTACATGAAATTCGATCAGGTCTTTAAACCTCTCGGCAGCCTTCAGTTCTCCGTAATTTCCCGCACCCTTGATGAACTGGACCACGCAGACAGGCAGTTTGTGACCCAATGCCCGAAATGCAAGCCCGAGTGCAGCGGTGGTTTTCCCCTTGCCCTTCCCTGTATGGACCATCAACAGTCCTTTTGTCGCCATCTGATTCCTCCTCACCTGGGGATAATTCAGACCCTGTTTTTCAACGGGTCCAGCCCCTTTCATTGCGCCTTGCCTTGCGTATTGTGAGGTTATTTCGTCCCTTTAGACGGCTCCCCATTCGCTTTGATATACTCCCGTGCGAACTTGAGCACATCATCACCCGGTAATCCCTTGGCCTTCATATTCTTTACATAATCTTCGAAGAGGGGTCCCAGCTTCGAAGCCCATTTCGCATTCTCCTCCGCTGAGAGGGTGATTATTTTGTTCCCTTTTTTAGCGGTAAACCTCTTTCCCGCTTCGTCGACCTGCTCCCACACCTTGATCTGCTTTTCTATCCATTCGTGATTGATCTGTTCGATAGCCTTCTGGTACCTGCACCTCCGACAACTCCTTCGGCTTGAATTTTGCGTAATAAGCGTTCATAAGGCGGGTTGCTACCGCGCCGTTCGGATACCCGAGGGGATAATCGAGCACCTCGCTGAGGGGAAATTTGCCGCTCGTATACCCGAGAACCACCGTGCCCGCGTCGACCACGCCCTGTACCATGCTGTCATAGGTCTGAGTGGGTGGATTGAGCGTCCCTCCGGCATAATGGCGGACCTTTACCCTGCCCTCAGTCCTCTTCTCTACCTCTTTGGCCCAATCCGCCGTGATTTTGGCATGCTCGTGACTCGGGGGAAAGAACGTGGAAAACCTGATGTTCACCGTCTTTTCCTGCGCCCATACACACGATATTGCAACGAAACTGAGCAGAAACCCGCAAAGCACCGCACCTACACACCTTTGCTTCATTGTACCCTCCTCGACGGCTTCCACCAAGTCTGTTCCACTTCCGGCCGTCCGGTTTGTTAATGGCCCTGCTACTATGTTACAAATTGAACTGTCAACAAAAACCTCTTTTTACTTGCTTTCTTAAATACGGGAAAAAAATGAACCTTGTTATTGTCGTCGCTGGTGCAAAGGCTTTTGACTCAACCCCTCACTGTCTTATCGCGCGGACCGGTCCAAGGATTCCGAATCCTTGCGGCGCCTCTTTATTGTTCGGTGCCGGCGGGATTAAGGGGGACATGTTATGCTACTCGATTCCCAGGTCTGTTTTCAGCGCATGGACCGCCTCGGACGCGGTGCATGTATTGGGGAATGCGCGGTTAAAGCCTATCTCCTTGAATCGCCGATCGATCTCGGGCCAATTTTTTTCAAGCTCCAGGGGCGCGGCTACCGTTCCCCCCACATAAAGTACGATGTCTTTGAGGCCGGCTTCGATACATTTCTGCCTGAGCCCTTCACAGTCCAGAAGCCCCATCCCGTACATAGAAGAGACGAGAATGGCATCCGCGTCGATTTCGATCGCCGCGTTGATAAACTCCTGTTGAGGCACCACGGCCCCAAGAAATGCCACGGTAAAGCCCGCATCCTTAAAAGCCTTTTGAAGTACCCATCCGCCGATCATATGCGCGTCCGAACCTATCGTTCCGATCACAATGGCCTTATTTACCTGTCTCTTTTCCATATCTTCTCCTCCGGAGGTCTTTATTTCTTCTTTAGTATCGAGGCGAACTGAAGGTCCTTCACCACGGACTCAAAAGTCAACTTCCGTCCCTCTATTTTCTCCCGCTCCGCCAGTTTCGCCCTATGGTATTCTTTCACCTCGTCGGGAAGAGGGATATTTCCGGAATCGAGATATCGCACCGCGTTTTCCGCGTCTCTCGCCACCACGACGTTTCCTTTATTATATTTCCATGGGGTAAGCATAGTATCGATCCATCCGGCTTCTACACCCTTGCAGAGTCCCACTGCCATATCGCCATCTCCCGCCTCCAGACATTTTTCCATTACCGCCCTCACTTCCGCCTCTATCATTGCTTCTTCCAGCCGCAGTTTTTCACTCTCCGCGATTCTTTGAGTACCCATCAGAGTAATAAGGTGTCGCGCCAATCTCACGGATCTCGTCATGCCCTCTTTCGTAGGGGTTGCAAATGCCTCATCCTGACATTTCAGTATGACGCCGGTGAAGCCGCCCATAATCGTAATTGCCGCATTCCAGGCGATCATGGCGTTTGCCTCTTCCTCGCGGGCAGGCCATGCACCCAGGAAGGGGAATCCTCCTGTAATGAAAGTGATACCCTTGTAACCGAACCGGCCGCAATATTCGTTGCAGAGTCTTTCGGTCACTCTGATCATGGCGATGTCCTGGATCATATTCATATTGAGCCCGTGTTCCAGGAACTGGTACTTTACGCCCTGTTCGGCGGCAAGCAGTGATTCGGAGACACATACAAAGGATCTGAACCCCGCGCTGTCATAGCCGGTGAGGTTTGACGGGTTATGGGGGCACTGGGGCACTCCCCGCTCCGTATAGATACCCGCGAGCCGTGCTTCATATTGATTGATCCTGATCTCTTCTTCGAGGGGTATGTTCTTGCAGTGGGCGATGACCTCCTGGAGGGACCGGGTATTGCATGCGTTCCAGCCGGAGGCAAGGGCGATCTCCGAGGCGAGACGTCCGTCCTCGTCGGTGGAATTGAGGGTCAGGGGAGACTTGACCGCCCTCTTTATCTTTCTCGCCGCCTCCACGCCGAAATTAACGATCGGCCAGCCGTTGAGCATGGACATACCCTCTTTTCTGCTCCTTTCGATACCCGCGGCTGCGCTTTTATAATCATTCTTTCGCGTATAGGAGTCGGAATAGATGTTCCACATTCCGTTGGGTGCGAGGTCCGACTCCTCTTCCACGTATTGCAGGCCCTCAAGTACATATTCGGTGAGGGCCCGGCCGAACTGGGGGATCAACAGGTGTATGCCCCTTTCCTTCGCGTCTTTGTGCTTGAGTGCATAGTTCTTGCCCTGAGACAACTCGGCGGCCTTCTCGATGCATTGATCGAAATCTTCGAGGTCTTTTCCCGTCTCCCACTGAGTCAGTACTTCCTCTTTGCGGATCTTGAAGAACTGGTCGTCCGTCAGCCGTTTGTTTTTTATCTGCTCCGCCATGTCTTCTCCTTTCCTTTTAGATCCCCTGCCCCCAGTCTGCCCCTTCATGGGAGGGGAATGGTTTACTTATCAATCGAGAATTTACCGCTTACCTTTCCACCGGTCTTCCATTCATCTTTCTATGAGCATCGACCTTGGGAATTATTGCATAACAACATCCCGTTGTCAACCGGTTGGTCGGTCTAATTGTCATTTTTTTCATCTACTTTTTTCTTTGTATTCCGTGACCCCGGCTGATTCCAAATGGCGGAGCGTGTAATAAGAACCCGCCTCGGAGAGCAGGATGCCTCCCATAATTAGTTTTACTGTTTAACCTGTTGTTACTTCTTCCCGGGCCGCGTATGTACCGGCGATCCGGCCGAAGACAATACAATCGGGTATCCCATTCCCACCGAGCCGGTTGGACCCGTGCACACCTCCGCACGCTTCGCCGGCCGCATAGAGTCGGGGAATTACTTTGCCGTCAATATCGATGACCCTTGCCTTCCGGTTAATCCTGAGTCCCCCCATACAATAATGGATTGAAGGCCACTGCGGTATGGCATAGAAAGGACCTTCCGTCAAAGGCGCCATATTGCTCGTCATGGGCTTATTAAAATCCGGGTCGATGCCGTTGGCGATGAACCCATTATGGGCGCTGATCGAATCACGCAACGATCCGGAAGGGACGTCTATCTTTCCTGCAAGATCCGCTACAGTCTGCGCCTCGATGACCCTTCCCGATGAGACTCCTTTTCGGATCTCTTCTACCGATACCGCGAGCTTACGGAACACTTCCCTGTTAAGGACGGCGTAGGTGGGTTTACCCTCCGATTCCGTCTGGGCGCGGGAGACCACGTCCCGGCGTTCGAGCTCATTTACGAACCTCTTGCCGAGCTTGTTGACATACAGAAGGCCGAAGCCGGTTCCCGAGTATGGATGAAGGGCATAAGAGTCGATCGCGCCCGTCTGCGGCTCGGCGCAGGGGTAAAGCTGCAGGAATTCCAGATGGAGGACGTCAGCCCCTATGGCCCTCGCGTAGCGAATTACTTCACCGGTGGCCCCCCGTTGGTTGGTACAGTTGTACTCGGGCGTCAAGGCAGGGTTGACGCTCATTCTCATCTTCACGTCCCTGCTGAACCCTCCGGATGCTAGCACCAGGGCCCGGGCAGTCTTTATGTTCCTCCGTAATCTCCCGGTCAGGACTTCCACGCCTGAAACCGGACCGTTCTTTTCTTCCCGCCAGATGCGGGTCACCCGGGACTGGAGGCGTATCTCCACTCCCCTGCCTAATGCCAATTCCCTGAGGGGCTCCGTAAATCCACGGCCTCGGGATTCAGATTCCAGATAATTTCGATGCGCGGTATGGCCGCCTATGCGCGGAAGGGTTTCGCGGATCTTCGCTCCCGCACCTATGAGCCAGTTAAGGCCCCCAGGCGCACCTTTCACCATTGTTTCCACAAGATCGGGGCAATTGTAATAATCTCCCCCTCTGAGCGTGTCCTTCTTATGACGCTCCCATGAATCGTCGCCAAGATTGAACTTTTCCCGCAGATGGAGCCTGCTGTCCCATGAAGAATAGCCTCCACCGGAGATAAGTGAATTACCTCCATACCGTCTCATCTTTTCCAATATCACCACGCCGGCGCCCAGCCCTGCCGCCTCCGCTGCCGCCGAAAGACCCGCAAAGCCGGAGCCGACAACAAGGACGTCGACCATCTCGTCCCATTTTTCCGGCCCCTTCCGGCTTCCATCTTCCCATCCGGTCTCTTTTTCCAAAGATCCTCCTATCGATCAGGTCCTCGGGGAGCTGTCACGGCCCGGCAGTTTCATACAGGGATAGGACGTCCGCGGGAAATGGAAATATCTCTCACTCCGGAAGAAGGAGAGCAATAAGAGTCGTCATGTCGCCCATCTCCTCCACGCGGTCGACTGCGCGTATGAGGTTCTCAACTTTTTCCTCCGTCAAGGGCTTTGCCGCGAATCCTATGCATTCCCTGAAGCGCTGCCGGTGTTCCTTTTCCGAGAGAGGGTTATCGGGAAAACCAGGGGGCACTTCGCTTTTGCGCAGGTACTCTTTACCGTCCCTTGTCGTCACCTTCATATCGAGTGGCGTGTGACCTCGTGCTTCCATGGCGGGATCGGATATCACCTCGACCTTCTCCGCAAGCTTCAGCACCTCTTCTTCTCTGATGGCCGATTCTTCGAAATGGGCGAGCTTCGATCCTTTCCTGACCAGCGCATTGGCAACACAATAGCGGATGCTGAATTGTGCGTTCACCTTCGGGTTACTCCCCACCTGAAACGGATGGCCTACAAGCTTATATGTGTACGGCGGAACGATAATCTCTACCCGGTCCACGTCGGCAGCGTCAAATCCCTCATCACCCATGAGCGACAGGATAACCTCCGTGCTCCCCTGGGTCAATCCGCAGCTGGGATACTTTTTGAATACGAGCCTGTCGACTTTATATGACGTCACCAAGCCTGACAAAGCGGTGTCGGCGGAGACCCTGTCCCTGCCGAAAAGGTGGAAATAACCGTATACCCCCTCGAGAAAGTTCCTGGGACCGGTAATTCCTTCTTTGGCAAGGCGCGCGCAAGAGACCCCCGTCTCGGCAGCCCAGCCTTCTATCACCCTCACTGCGAGAGAGCCGTCCACATTTGCCTGAAAACTGCCCCCGCACTTATTAAAGGCAAGGGCCAGGGCATTCCACATCTCTTTTTGAGAAAGGCCAAGCAGTTTGCCTGCGGCCACGGTGGCCGCAAAGGGCACACATACGCCTGTCGGGTCAAATCCGTCGTATTCGGGCTCGCCCAGATTGAGCCTCACCCCCACCTCCGTGCCCACCGCAACCGCGGCGAGAAAATCAGTCCCCCTCACGCCTCCCGCCAGCTCTGCTGCCGCCAATGCGGCGGGTATCGCTGCCGAGCCTATGTGTGCTCCGGGAGCGAGGGCGTCACAGAAATCAAGGGCTCTCGCCATCACGCCGTTTACAAAAGCTGCATGCTGAGAAGGCACTCTGCCGCCGTGTATGAGGATCGACGATTCCTCTCTGCCTCCCGTCTTCTTTGCCATATTGACAACCGTCTCGCAACCCTCCGCGTATGCTCCGGCAACCGTGGTGCCGAGGACGGCAAGGAGCTGATTCTTGATCACCTTGACCGCCGACGGCGGCAGGTCGTTATATCCGGTCTGATACACAAATTCTACAAGTTTTTGCTCGGCACCCATACTCGCCTCCCTCATTATCAGTTTTTCGAAAGAAAACCGCCGGTCCTGAGACCGGACCGTATCACCGACCTCGTGCGGATTCCTTCACTATTATATCCCTTCTTTTTCCGTTGCGATGATTTACCCCCAACCGTCACCGTCTTTTCGAAAGAGGTGTAAAAAAAGCGGAGCACCATGCTCCCCGGCAGAACGACATCTATATTCCGACCGGACGGCCTCAAGTTATCTTTGTTGCGTCCGACTGGTCGGTTCCTATGTGTAGGGTACTATGGCTCGTGCAGGGTGTCAACAGAAAATAGCTACAGAGGGAGGATATGAGAAGTTGATGTTATAAGGAAAGATCTGCGGGCCTCGGGGAGGGAACACAGGTTCCGGAGCGCCCCTTAACCGCTCCCCCTCCTGAGGTTTGCATGGCTTTAAATATCGAGTTGCCTTCGCGTGAGATATTTCTTTGCGATCCTGAGGGCTTGTGCGGGAAAGTCCTCGGCCAGCAGTCCTATGCCGTAAAGGATATATTCCCCGTCGATATAAGCTTTGGGGCTCCTCGGTTTCAGGCTCCACGGCCTTTCGGGGCTAAAGAGCGTCGACTTGAGGACCTTCTCCGGGTGAAGGCCGTACTTGAATATACCACCTGTGCCAATGAGGTTTTCAACAGGCATAAGGTTCTTCCCGTACTGGACCATTATGTCGCCTACCACGGTAAACTCCTGACGGACCGTACCCGCATGGCGCTCCACAGCAATGGCGGCCGCCGACTCGGCCAGGGCGATATCTATATTGAGACCTGCACTGCTCGAAGGGACGTGGCCTACATTATTGGAGAGGTATCTGATTCGCTCCCCCACATTACATTCTTGTCCGTCGAGGGAAGGCACCAGGGCGCGGAGCTTGGCCTTAAACAGTTCTTCTCCCACAAAATCATAGATGGTGGGAGCATTATACCGTATGCCCAGATCACCCTCTACCGTTCTTTTTATCCTGAGCTCGGGCAGCCCCTTCACGATTGTCCGGGAGTTCGCCGGCACCGGATCAGCGACCGAATGGATGTTCGTGGTAGCTCCTCCGACCTCTACGATAACAAGACTACCTATGCCGGGTTCGCCGACCGCTCCATTTGCCAAAAGCGCGGCTGCCTGGAGCGTTGCTTTCGGCGTGGGGACAATGGGCGCACCCACAAAACCCTGCGCCTTATCCAGGCCTTTCGCTTTCGTGATATGGGCGATGAATATCTCCCGAATAAGGTTCTGAGCCGGTTCCACTTCCACCGATTCGAGGGTGGGGAGCACGTTCTTTGCGGTATAGACCTTCTTGCCTCCCTCCTCCAGGAGGACCTTGACTTTCTCAGCCGCCACGCGATTGCCCGCCGCAAGTATGGGACATTGGATACGGGAGCGGGCGAGCATCCCCGCGTTATGAACGATCACATTCTTGTCGCCCCCGTCCGTCCCTCCACAGAGGAGGATTATGTCGCATTGTGCCGATTCTATGGCACCGACAATTTCCTCATCGATCTCAAAGCCGTAGGAGCATACCACTTTTGCCCCTGCGCCAAGGGCGGCCCGTCTCGCAGCTTCCAGGGTGAGCTCGGGCACCAGGCCTATGGCAGCCATTTTCAACCCCCCCGCGGCGCTGCTGCTTGCGTATTTACCCTTTATATCTTTTTCTTCTATACCGTAAGTCTCCGAAAGCTCATTTAGTGCTTCGTTGAGGCCGAGGGTAATATCGGTGCTTACCGTGGTGGGCGCCTGTGCCCGCCCCAGGATGATCTCTTTCTCTATATCGACGGCAAGGACTTTTGTGTACGTGCTCCCGAAGTCGACCAACAGATAAATACCCATTGTCTTTCCTCCTCCCCTTTTGTAAACCCGGTCGGTAGCGAAGGCGACCAAAAAAGGCGCTTTTCGTCCGACCGTCCGGTTCGTTATCTTTAAGGTACTACGGAGGTTCACGCAGTGTCAACAGAAAAAGGATTTGCCGTAGGGCGCACTGGCAACGTGCGGGACCGGGAGAAAAGAGATATCTTCTACCGGTTCATCCGTTCCGGGTCTGAACGCGCATATGTGCCAGCTCCGCGATCAGCTTCCCTGCCCACCTATAGATGTTGTTTTCTTTTACACTAGTATACATCCGGGCCATACGGTCGGTTCGCTCGGATGCAGGCAGGGAGAGGGCCTCTTTGATCGCGTCGGCCATCTCCTCTATATCATAGGGATTTACGATTATGGCGTCCTTTAATTCCCGTGAAGCGCCCGCAAATTGGCTCAGTATGAGCACGCCCCCGCCGTCTTTTCGTGAAATAACAAACTCTTTTGCCACCAGGTTCATCCCATCATGAAGGGAAGTCACCATGCAGACGTCTGCCGCCCTGTAGTACCTGTCTATCTCTTCATGACTGTGGTGGGCCTTCAGGTAGACGATCGGTTTCCACGTCTTCGTCTCGAACCGCCAGTTGATCCTCTCCACCTCCTCTTCCACCTCTGAGAGCAGTTCCCTGTACTTCCGTATATGGTCGCGGCTCGGCGCCCCAAGCTCGATAAATGTGAAGCGCCCGATAAAATAGGGGTATTTCTCGAGAAATCTCTCAATGGCCTTGAACCGTTCCGGGATTCCTTTCGTATAGTCAATCCGGTCGACCCCGATGCCCATGTAAGGAACGTCGATTCCCATCTCCCTGAGGATTGTATGCCGGTCGTCTGTGGCCGCATCGCCATCCTCAGGCTCGTTCGCATACCCCACGCTTATGGGAAAGGGTTTTATCAGCGTGGGATGGCCTCCCCGGTTAATCGAAAACTGCTCCCAATCGGTCTGTGATTCGAGAAACCGGTCTACGGTCTGAAGGAAGTTGTTACAGAAAAACTGTATGTGAAAACCCAGGAGGTCCGCTCCAAGCATGCCGATAAGGATCTCCTGCCGCCATGGGCAAATGCCGAAAGATTCCGGATTGGGCCATGGAATATGCCAAAAAAGGGCTACTTTGGCGTCGGGCCTTTGCCGCTTGACCAGAAGCGGCACGAGGGCAAGGTGGTAGTCCTGAATAAGGATCAATGGCGACTCCTCTTCTTTCACCTCTTCGAGAAGGGCATCAGCGAAAAGACCATTGATTTTCTGGTACCATTTCCAGTCTTCCAAACGGAAGACCGGCCTGATATGAGTAATGTGGCACAGGGGCCAGAGGCCCTCGTTCGAAAAACCGTAATAATATCCGTTCTCTTCCTCTCGTGTAAGCCATATACGTCGTAATGTGTATTGAGGGTCTTCCGGTGGAACTCTTACCTTGCTGTAGGCATCGACCGTTTCACGGTCGCCGTCGCCACTCCCATGGGCGAGCCATATGCCGTCACAAATCCTCATCACCGGATCCAGTGCGGTAACCAGGCCGCCCGCGGGAACGATGCACTTGACCACAGACCCTCCCCTCACATGCATATAGGGTTCCCGGTTTGAGGCAAGAAAGAGCTTCTTATTCCCCAGTTCCGCCCTCATATAGTTTTTCAGACTCTCGGAAGTCCACAGGGATTCCGGTCTCAGTTGGTGGAGCCGCGCCTCCTCATCCGCCCTTGCCCGTGCCAGGGAAAAGCTCTGAGCCAGATTGGTCACTTCGGAGATCAGGGGCGCCAGCACATCCCCTCTCGGAGGTACGGCCGGGTTCCCCCCGTTGCCTTTTTGGAGCGCTACTTCACGCACCCATCCGGCAAGACGGGCTATGGGTCCCGTGATGCTCCACCTGACTACGAGAACCGTGCTGAGGACGAGAAGAGACGAGAGGGTGAGAAAACGGAGGATATTATCTTTCCATATTTCCCTAAGCCGGACATCAATATACGATGCATCGTAAAATACCGCGAGGGCGCCGACAATCGCGTTCTCCTCTCCTTCTATCGGCACCATGCACACATAGACACGCCGTCCTCCCACCATGGTAAACCGCCCTACTGACCGGTTCTCCATCACCGTCTCCAGGGCCTGGGGGTAAGGCTCCTTCACCATGGGCTTCAGGTCGCGCGTGATGGTCAGGATCGTCCCATGGGTATCGAACATGGCAATCCCCCTCAGCCTCTCCCGGTTTCCGAAACGCTCCACGATCCGGCTTAATCTTGTAAAGCTTTTTGACATGATAAGAGGCGCCGCCGACTCTTTGAAACTTTCGGCAAGGACAAAGGACCTCCTCTCCAGGTCCCCTGCAAGACGGTTCTCCTCACCTGTCACCTGGTAAAGAGAAGAAACGAAGACCGCCAGGGCTACCACCAGAATGAGAGAGACGATCAGGCGAATGGTAATCTTCATACGGTCAGCTGGTAAGAGCCGTTCCCCCTGTTCTCCAGCGCGTACCAGACAGAAAGGTAATCGCGCATCTGTCTCGTGATAAGAAAATTCTGCCGCACTTGCTCTCTGCCAAGCTCACCCATTTTCCTCGCCATCTCCGGGTTCGTGAGAAGCTGCCGTATCCTGAAGGCCGTTCCCTCCACTGAATGAACGAGAAAACCGGTGATTCCATGAATTATCTGGAGGGGGATCCCTCCTATTGCGCCACCGATTACGGGTTTTCCTTTCCACATTGCTTCGGATACGGTAAGCCCGAAGCCTTCCTTCAGGGATTTCTGGAGCACGATGGCAGCGGCCCGTTGGAGGGCATTGATGTCCTTATCGCTGAAGGGCGGAAGGAGAAGGATATGAATATCCGGATCGCTGGAGGCATATTCTCTCACCTCATCCAGGACTTCTTCACCTTCCGGATCATCTGTGGCGGGGCTTCCTGCGAGAACGAGGATACAGTCGTTATATTTCTTGGCCATTCGAAAGGCCCTTATCACTCCTGTCGGGTCCTTGAACCTGTCAAATCGTGAAACCTGAAGGATCATGGGTCGATCCCGGGGTATGTTGAACCGTGCCAGTGTATCGTCTATCTCGGAAGGGGAGAGTACTGCGTTCTTAAGGCTCAGCGGGTCTATGGACGGGGGTATAATGAACTCCTCTATACCCAGGGCCCGTGCAAATTTGGCGACCGAAAAAATCGCCGCATCATATTTTCCGGAATAGCTGAGCAATCTCGTGCTCACGTCTCTCCTCGGGTTCGACACGTCTATATGGCAACGCCAGATCCAGGTGCCCCTTTTCCTGAAACCGATGAGGGGCGCCGGTTGAGGATCGTGGATCAGAACGGCGTCGGCGTCGAGATTCATTGTCTCCCCATTCTTCTTGTTCACCTCGTAATGGTAGTCCCACATGCTTTTCGTGATGATCTCCGGGTCCCCCTGGAGAGCGTTGTGGATTTTTTTCGTAATATCGAAAAAGGCCTCGTCGCCCTCAATGGTGCTCCAGATGGCGTTGATGCCGAGATTTTGAAGGAGCGGCACCATCCGGTGCAGTATCTCGGCCACGCCTCCCCCCTCCTTTGTGGAGTTGACATGGAGAAATGACCTGCCCCTCATTCTTTCGCCGAGGCGTTGAAGCAGAATGAGGTCGCTCTTCGGAGAAATACCCGCATAACGTTCCATCATGGCGTCATCACCTCCATTTCGCGCCTCAGGTCGTCTTCAACCGCCTCTGCCAGGCAGGACCTTATTCGGTCTATGGTGTACATAAAGGGATCGATAGCCCGTATTTTACGGGCGAGGTCCATATCTCCGATGACTTCTTCGACCCAGCTCGAGAAATCATCGGAACCATGACGGATTCGGGCTTCATAATAGTGATAGTAGATGGAGCTGGGATCGATATACCTTACGGCAATGAGAAACTCCGCAAGGTTTTTTGCCTGCATCCCTGAAGGGAATACGATAGAGACGGATTCATTAAAATGAAACTCTTCTCCCCGTGCCGCCTGCCTCGGCTCCGGGTAATGGGCGAGGTATTCATCTATGCCGGAGAGAAGCTCCTTCCGCAGCTCATTCATCCCATTCACGGAAAAAGGGTCGGTGTTGGATAGTCCTTCCGAGAGGGCGCGCTCCTCGAGGCTCTCTCCCACCCAATGGGCAAAATCGTTCGTATATTCGAGAAGATGACCCTTAAGGAAATAACGACACGTGTGGTGAAAGAGGCTTTCTTCTCCTATTGTGGCGATGTGGTCCCTCAGCTCCCGGATAGTGGCGGCTTTCTTCCCGGTTGCCTTCAGAATGGTGGCACATTCCATAAATTGAAAAGGTATTACCTGTTCCATAAGGTTTCCTCCCGGTTGCACTCGGCTTTTCAGAGAGACGGATAGGGGGCATCTCCTCAGTCGATGCTGCGAAAGGTGTGGGGAATATCGGGATCAGCCGGAGTAACACTCGCCGAAGAGGAGACCGGTGGCGCGCCGGAATCCTGTATATCAGTACCGGCTGCACCTGAAGGGAAGGCAACGCGTCTCCCTTCTCCTGCAAGAAAGATAAGACAGATTAAGCCAAGGGCAAGCCCCTCAACTGGTGAGTCGATAGGAGATAGTCGATGGTCGATAGGAGATCAACCTCAAACTCAACCTCAACCTGGGGCACTACGCATACTCTTTTCTTCTCTCTTATCGCCAATCAAGCATGCGCACGGCGAGGGCTGTTTTTGCTGATTCTTCGGCTAGCTCTGCCAGGCTTTGCGCGTCTTCCAGGGTTTTTCCGACGGCTACGAGACCGTGAGCCTGAAGGAGAACGAGATTAATAGCAGGATTGCGGAAGGCTTCGATCACCCCGTCTGCCAGCTCATGCGATCCGTCCTCGAATTCCGGCACAACGGGCATTTCCGGGAAATTCCTCCGGGCCTGCAGAGTGAGCAGGGGAATCGCGATCCCCCGGACGGCAAAGGCGGTGGCGTAGGGTGCATGGTAGTGGACGACGCCTCCCACATCCGGGCGCTCCCGATAAATTCCGAGATGGAACCTTAGCTCTTTGGTGGGTGCGCCCTGTCCGCCCACCGTCACGCCTTGTCCGTCAAGAACGAGTATGTCGGGTGTTTTAAGGCTATAGAGTGACCTGCCGCTTGGTTTCACCATATAAAATGTCTCCCAGCGCATGCTGATATTGCCCCCGGTACCGGATTGCAGCCCCAGCTTCACCGCGCGGCGGGCTATCCGGATCATCTCTTTTCTCGGTTCCTGAAATTCGCATAATGGCTCTCGGGTCTTCATAGGTTTAATGATTCCTTTCTTTTCAATGGCAATTTGCGCACGACAGGGATGGCCTCACGGTTTTTGACCGCTCCTGTCTGACGCCAACCGTCGGGGCGCGGGAAGGAGAACCAATTCCCGGTTATATTTCTCTTTCTCCTCGACAGGGCTTAATATCCAAACCATAATATATGTTGGAATACCCTGTCAAAAGAAATCCCTCCGGTAATATCCCGAAGATATCCCGTCCCATCGGGGACACAGGAAGTGGTATATCACCTTTTTCGCTATAGGGTTGACAGTCTCGCGGGTTTCATCTATCATTATTCATTCTTCAGGAGGCTCAGATGAACGAAAATGAGAAATTGGTATTTGATGCGGCAGCAATGATCGAGGGTAAAAAGAAACTTACCTGCGCGGATGCATGTAAGTTGTCGACTGAGCACAATATTTCCCTTAAGGAGATCGGTGAGATCTGCAATCAGCAGGGGATCAAAATAACTTCATGCGAGCTCGGCTGCTTTAAATAATGAAAGTAATCGTGGTGTCAGGGGCACGCTCCAACGTGGGGAAAACGCACCTGGCCCACGCATTGTGTCAGCTCCTGCCCGGAGCAGTACCGGTGAAAATCGGCCACCATCCCCATAAAGCACATAAAGCAGGAAATTATTATCCCATGGGAACCGGTTTTTCGACCCTCTCCACCATGCATAGGGACGCGCGGTTTCTCATAATCGAAAGCAATCATATCCTCGAAGAGATCACACCAGAATGCACGATTTATCTCGCAGCAGATGACCCCAAGCCCTCGGCCCGGCTCGCCATGGAGAAGGCCGATATCATCAGGGGTATGCCCGTTCCGGATTCCAAGATTTCCCTCCTCGCGACGCGGCTCGAATGCGAGGAGGCAATGATTCGAAAAATAGTCGAATTGGCAGGAGCAACAATCAGTTAATCATATTTCGTCGTGTTCGATCAATTGAATGGTCACCCTATCCCCCGCCCTTACCTTCACCTCTGATTCCGGTATGATAATGAGACAGTTCGCATCACTCATGGAGCTGAGTACGGATGATTTTTGGCTGCCCGTCGTGGTGACGTAAAACTGGTCGTTCCTGATAGTGAAACGGCCTCTCAAAAAATTCGTCTTCCCTGCCTGATGTTTCACATCTTCTTCGAGGATAGCGCTCGCAACCGGTTTATGTATTTTTTTCGCGCCCATCAACTTCAATAATGCGGGGCGCACGAATTGCATGAATGAAGTCAGGGTCGAGACCGGATTACCGGGCAGGCCGAACACCAATTTATCTCCTGTCTTTCCAAACGCGCAGGGTCTTCCCGGCTTCACATTTACCCATTCGAACTCCATTTCCACTCCAAGCTCGGAATATATCTCCTTTACAAAATCATATCTTCCCATGGACACGCCGCCGGTCGATATGACCACGTCCGATTTCAGGGCCTCGAGAAAAATTCCCTTGCCATCCTTTACCGTATCCTTCACGATGCCGAGATAGGTCGGAAGGGACCTGTATTTTCTCGTCTCCGAGTATAAGGTGTAGGCGTTCACGTCCCTGATCTGACCGATCTTGATCTCCTGGCCTATATCAGCCAGCTCATCTCCCGTCGAGATAATCGAGACAGTCGGCCTTTTGAATACTTTCACCATGTTGCGGTTTTGCGACGCGAGAATACCCACCCCCGCGGAATTAAGCCTGTCCCCTTTGCACAGGACCGTGTCTCCCTTCCTGATGCTCTCTCCCGCGAACCTGTAGTTATTGTATTTGGTCGTTTCATGGAAGATTCTGACAATGCCGCCCTCTTCCGCGGTGTCTTCAAATTTGACAATCGCATCAGCCCCCTTCGGGACCGGCGCACCGGTCATGATCCTGATGGCTTGTCCTGCTGAAACTTCTTTGTCCAGAAACGCCCCGCCTGCCTGGACTTCACCCGTAACCTGGAGCTTTACGGGCTTGTCCCTTGACGCGCCCAGGGTATCCGCGGCAATCACCGCATAACCGTCCATGGCGGAATCATCGAGGGGAGGGACCATTATGTCCGATACGATATCCTCGAAAAGCACACGGTTGACTGCCTCCATAATAGGGACGGTTTCACTGCCCAATGGACGGACCGCGTCCAGAATGATTTTCAGAGCTTCTTCAACGGAGACTGTAGATTTTCTTTCTTCCATGGTCATTCCAATTTTTATTGATTTTATAGAAAAGATAGGCCATTTTTTCCTGCCCCTATCAGATCTGCCTATAATAAAAGGGGTTTTACCCTCTCGATCGTCTGCTCCGCATCTAATCCGGCATTCCGCCCTCATGCAGGTGCGTATTATACCACGTTTCGGATCTTTGCCCGCTCAAGTCGCGCTACTGTAACGATAAAGGTATCCCTCTCTCCCGTATTCTCCGCAGCAAGACCGTGAGTGCCTTCACCATTTAATTTTCCTCGCAATGGCTAACAGTATCAAATAAAAAGAATGGTGTCAAGGGCATAAAGGAAAACTTTCACAAACATCCCGCGGCGCTGTGCTCCGACCCCCGGAATCGCTACTCCCTGCGCTCATGGTCACCCTCACCTTTCTCTCATATAAACCGTCGACAGGTCCGCTGTCCACGCCTGCGGTACAGGTAAGCAGAGGGAGAATATTCGGAATGAGGGGCGGGTTTGTACGGACCTTACCATTATTAGTATATACGGGTGGGTTAGTATAGACGGAGTGACTTTCCATCGTCGCCGACCAACCTGCATGAAACGATTCATATGCTCCTATAGCCTGGTCATTTCACGGCGCTGGTCAGCACCAGGAGCAATGGGATCAGGCGCGCCTGATCCGCTGCGGGTTGGTAAAAATCGTTGCCTTGCCCTCCCGAACCGAAGCACAAAGAGTGATGCCGCAATGTGAGGCGGCATCCAGCGCAAGCGATGTCGGGGCGGAGACGGCGAGGATGATCTCGATACCCGCGAGGCTGCACTTGGAGACCATTTCGAAACTGACCCTGCCGGAAAGCACGGCGCCGCAGCCTACGGACGTTTTTCCCTCAAGCAGTATTTTCCCGATGGCTTTGTCCAGTGCATTATGCCTGCCGATATCTTCGGCAAATGAGACCACATCCCCCCTGCCGTCGAATATGGTGATCCCGTGGGTCCCTCTTGTTTTGTTGAATACTTCCTGCCTCTCTCCCAGAGATTGCATCACGCGCTCAATTGTCTCAACATCGATGAGAAGCGTGTTTCCCACCTTCGGCAGGTCCGCAATCCTCTCCTTCATATCCGTGCTTCCGCACATGCCGCACGAGGAGACGACGAGCATGTTCCGTCCGGGTGTACCCGTCTCATTTGCCGGTGGGCTATTGAGCCGCACCCGCATCATTTCCTCGAAATCGATGCAATCCGCGAGGAGAGCAATATCCCCTACTCCCTTGATAATCCCCTCTGAAAACATAAAGCCTACGGCCATGGCCCTTCTGTCGCCCGGACTGCAGAGCACGGTGTACGAATCTACCCCTTCGATATCTATAGTTAAAGGCGCTTCGACAGCCACTCCGGCGGTTCCTTCGATCCATGGAGTATCGGAACCGGACGTGGACAAGCGCAAAACATCGACCTGAGTCAGCGATAAAACAGTCATTTCACAAAAGCTCCCTTTTTACTTAATTGATAAGAGAAAGTCGGTATAAAGTCAACAAAATTTCATGTCGACCCCTTCAGGATGAACCCCACGCGCCGGAGGCACATTCTCTCTCATTTGATCTATACGAGCTAGTAATTGGCGCTATGCCCCAGGGAGCCCCTTTTCGTTGCCACTCCCGGGTTACGCTCGATGAATTTGGGTTGTATCGCTTCCTTGGCCCCCGGACGGCGATTTTTGAGTTGATCCGAAAGTGGTTGGAAGACGACTATACGATCCGAAGCGCTTCCCGTGTTTTCCCCGGCCATCTAAGGCCGGTGCCGGCAGCCTCCCAAAGCTCTGATATTATTCGTCTTTTGCTACCTGTGAATCGGTTTATCTTTGGTGGTTGACAGCTATAGATTGATCTGATAAATTTAAATATATTCCGAATAATTCGTGAGATAAGTCCTGTCTATCCCCTACTCACAGGACGGACAGGATTAGAGGATTTGATTTGTGAAGCCAATTCACAACGGTTGCCTCAGAGGGAAAATAACCTGTTATTTGAGAGCCATGGAAGGGATGATTTTATCTTGTGAATTTTTTCATCTTTGGCTCTTGACAGGTTTAGAGCAATTTGTTAAACTTGACTACGATATTGGAAAATCTGAATAGTGAAGTGAGCCTGCGTGACCGGTAATTTGGCTGCGGAGATGCGAGGAGGGGCGAGAGGACTTAATTGTGAAAGTCCTTCACAAAATGTGGACCCTATGGCAAATCATTTCGGGAAGCCTACATACGCGGCTGAAACTGCGGGCCGCGGAGATAGATATTTAAAGGGGTAAAACATGAGATACGGAGAAACAGGGTATAATCTGGAGATCGATTTAGCTACAAAAAACATTGAACGGGTGGAGACCGACCCTAAGCTGCTGGAAACCCATCTCGGAGGTCTCGGCACCAGCGTAAAGCTCCACTGGGACCGCGTGCCCGCTGAGACGCAGGCCTTTGACGACGAGAACCTGCTGATATTCAGCTCCGGTATTCTCAACGCCACCCCGGCCTTCAGCGCGAACCGCACGGTAGTGACCTTCATGTCCCCCCAGTCGGGGCTCCTCGCCTACCCCATGATGGGCGGGTTCTGGTCAGCAGAGCTGAAGTACGCGGGGTATGACAAGGTACTCTTCCGCAACAAGTCGCCCGATTGGGTCTACATCTGGATCAACAACGACAAGGTAGAGATACGTGACGCCCGCCACCTGAAAGGCAGGGGCGCCCTCGAGACCCAGGACCTCATCAGAAAAGAGCTCAACTGCCCCAACGCCCAGGTCGCGGCCATCGGTCTTGCCGGAGAGAACAGGTGCTTCACCGCCTCCATCGAGCAGGGCAGGTCCTCCGCCAGCAGGTTAGGCGGCGGCGCGGTCATGGGAGATAAGAAGATCAAGGCAGTGGCGGTACGGGGCACGAAAGACATCAACCTCGCCAGGGGCGAAGAGTTCCTCCAGCACATGCGCGACATGATGGCCTATATCAATTACCGGAACACGAACCCCATCCCCGACGTCATGACCATCCTCTCCGGTATCGGCTCTCCCCAGGAGATGGTCCATACGGACGAGAAGTGGCACACGGAGAACTTCATGTGGGGCAACGCCCGTACGAGAAGAAGGGGATTCTGGGATGACACCATCGCAGAGGAGTGGCCGAAGACGCAGAAGGAAGGCATCAAGCGCCTCATCAGCTGCTTTAACTGTCCCCAGCACTGCGGCGCGCTGATCTCCTATAAGGATACCCCCCGCTACATGGCAAAATGCTTCGGCAAGCTGACCTATGCCATGGCTTCCTATGTAGATACCATGGACTTTGCCTGGAAGACCCTCCAGAGGGCGACCGAATACGGGATGGACTCCTTCTCGACCCCCCAGATCATCGCCTTCGGCATCGAGCTTTATGATGCCGGCATATTAACCGACAAAGATTTCGACGGAGCCCCCAAGGATAAAGAGGGAAGGTTCCTCTGGCTCCTCGACCGGGTTGCCCGCAGGGAAGGCATCGGAGACGTGCTCGCCGACGGCGTCTACTATGCGGCCCGCGCGATCGGCAACGGCGCGGAGGCATTCGACCACAATACGATCAAGAGGCATGAGCAGCTCCCTCTGAAGCTCGGGACCCTCGATCCTCTCTACTTCCTCATGTATGCCACCAACGAGAAGATCAGCATTACCCAGATCGAAGGGAACTGGCCCCAGGCCGCCTTCCCCACGAGAGAGCAGAGAGAGGCCTTCGTAAAAGAATGGCCCCAGCTTCCGAGCGAGCACATGAAACAGTACCTCCTCGACTGGGAGCCCCGAGGCGAGATGGGCATCCCCTATTTCCCCACCGCCGACATGTGCAGTGAGATCGTCGACTGGATGGAGATGCTCCACAACATCGACGACGCCTGCTGCGTATGCGCCGGCATGTCCTCCTTCTGCTTAAAGCCCCCCTACCACATTCACAACTACCCGAAGATCATCTCGGCAGCAACGGGACTCGATCTCGATGAGGCAGGGCTCAAGAAGATCGTCAATCGGAGCAGAAACCTCCACAGGGCCGTCAACAACAGACGGGGCATGAGCCGCAAAGACGAGAAGCCGCCTGTAGACCACTGGAAGAAGAGATTCCCGGAGCTCGAGCAGAACCTGCTCTCCACCTACTATAAATTTAAAGGCTGGAATGATGACGGCATCCCCACCAGGGCACGGCTCGAAGAGCTGGATCTGGGTTATGTTGCCGAAGACTTAGAAAAGAGAGGGATATTGAAAGATGGCCAAGATTAAGAAGAAAATTAAAACAATCAAGGTTGATGCGGATAAGTGCAACGGTTGCCGGGGATGTGAGATCGTCTGCTCCGCCTTTCACTCTACGCCGAAATACAGCGGGATCAACCCGGCGCGCTCCCGCATCCAAATCATCCGTCATCCCATAAAGGACATATGGCTTCCCGTCTTTGCGGGTGAATATGCCCCCGCCGAGTGCATGGGCAGAGACAAGTACATTATCGACGGCAAGGAATATGAAGAGTGCGCCTTCTGCAGGGCCGCCTGCCCTTCGAGGGACCTCTTCAAGGAACCCGATTCAGGCCTCCCCTTAAAGTGCGACATGTGCGAAGACAACCCGCCTCTCGAGAAACCCATGTGCGTCCAGTGGTGTATCAACGACGTGCTTACCTATGAAGAACGGGAAGAGGAGGTCGAGGAGCAGGTGGAGATGGAAGCGGTGGAAGCGGGATTAGGATCGCTCATCGATAAATACGGCGTCGAGAAGGTAGTGGACGCAGCGGCCCGGATGACGCAGAAGGATTAAGAAAACCCGAAAGAAAAGGATAAAATCGTGGAGACTGTAGCCCCATTCAAAGAGGTAATAGACGAGATAAAAGAAAAAGGTGGAGACGCCGTCAAGTTCTGTTATCAATGCGGAAAATGCGATACCGTGTGCCCCTGGAACCGGGTGAGAAAGTTCAGCATGCGCAAACTCATTCGAGAGGCCACATTCGGATTGAGCGAGATAGAGCGTGAAGAGATCTGGCGTTGCACCACCTGCGGAAAATGTCCTCAGCGCTGCCCCAGGGACGTAAAGCAGATCGATGACATGATATCCCTGAGAAGAATGGCCACGGGATACGGTGTCTTTCCCGCCCCCGTCAAATCCGTAAAAACTATAAGCGCAGGCCTTGCTCAACAGGGTAACCCTTTTAATGAAGACAGGAATACAAGGGCGGCCTGGGCGGAGGGACTCAACGTAAAACCCTTTGCCGAGGGCATGGATGTATTATATTTCCCCTGCTGTTACACTGCCTATGATCCGAGACTAAAGAAGGTGGCGCAGGCCACGGCGAAGATACTCACCAAGGCCGGGGTCAATTTCGGCATACTCGGCTCCAAAGAGAGCTGCTGCGGTGAGAGTATCCGCAAGACCGGCAATGAGCAGATGTTCGTAAAACTGGCAAAAGAGAACATTAAGAACTTTATCGATAGCGGGGTTACGAAAATACTGGTCTCTTCCCCTCATTGCTATCACACCTTCAAGAACGAGTATCCCCAGTTCAGGGTGAACTTTGAGGTCGTTCATATCTCCGAGTATGTATCGGAGCTTCTGAACGAAGGAAAACTTCAGGTCCTTAAAGAATACGGAAAGAAAGTTACCTACCATGATCCATGTTATCTCGGCCGTCATAACGGCATATATGATGCTCCCCGGGACGCGCTGAAGAAGATACCGGGCCTGGAACTGAACGAACTGCCTGAAGCACGGGCAGATAGCCTCTGCTGCGGTATGGGGGGAGGCCGGGTCTGGATGGAAACGGAAAAGCATGAAAGATTCTCCAACCTCAGAGTAGAACAGGCTATAGAGCTTGGGGCCACGGAACTTGTTACCTCCTGTCCCTATTGTATTACCGCTCTCGAGGACAGCAGGCTCGTCCTCAATCATGCTGACGATATAGAGGTTAAGGACATCACGGAGATTCTCCAGGAAGTAATTTAGAGAACGAAGAGATGAGGTGAGTGAAAGTGGAAAATGTAATAGTCTTAAATGAGAACATTCAACAACTTCGTAAAAGTCTCAGTGACCGAAATTTTGGAGACGTAATGGTTGTTGGCGGAGGGATCAGCGGTATTCAGGCTTCTCTTGACCTTGCGAACGCAGGCTTCAAGGTCTATCTGGTCGAGAAGGGTCCGAGTATCGGGGGCCATATGGCCCAGCTTGATAAGACCTTTCCGACCAACGACTGCTCCATGTGAATACTCGCACCTAAACTGGTCGAGGTCGGCCGGCATCCAAATGTAGAGGTACTCACCTATACTGAAGTGAAGAGTGTAGAGGGGGAGTTAGGAAATTTTAAGGTAACCCTTACAAAAAAGCCCAGGTACATCCTGGAAGACAAATGCACGGGATGCACTACCTGTGTTGAGTATTGTCCCGTGAAATACCCTGATGAATTTAATCAGGATATTTCGAATAATAAGGCGGTTCACATCTATTTCCCTCAGGCGATCCCGCTCGTTGCGTATATCGATGAAAGCTGTCTTTATCTCAAAGAAAAGAAATGCCGTATCTGTGAAGCGGTGTGCGAGAATAAGGCGATAGATTTAAAGCAGGAGCCCGAGAACGTTGACATCAACATAGGCGCCGTCATTCTTTCCTCAGGCTTTGACCCCTTTGACCCGAAGGTCAGAGAGGAATATCACTACGGAGATTTTCAGAACGTCATCACCAGTATGGATTTTGAGCGTCTCCTGTCTTCAACGGGGGCATACCAGGGCGAGATACTCCGTGGGTCAGACCTGAAACATCCCAAAAAACTGGCTTGGATTCAGTGCGTCGGTTCGAGGCAGGTGCTCGAGGGCGGCAACAGCTACTGTTCGGCGGTCTGCTGCACCTATACTCAAAAACAGGTCATCCTCACAAAAGATCATCATCCCGACTCGGAGTGCACCATTTTCCATAACGACGTCCGTGCCTACGGAAAAGATTTCGAGCGCTATTACCAGAGGACGGAAAACCTCTCCGGTGTCCGCTTCTTCAGAAGCTACACGTCGATAGTACGTGAAGATCCCGTTACCAAGAACGTGTTCGTGCGGTATTCTACCACCGACGACGGGGTAAAAGAGGAAGAGTTCGATATGGTCGTATTGTCTATCGGTCTCAATCCTCCGAAGGATGCACTCGAATTTTCGAATAAATACGGTATTGAGCTCACTGACCACGGCTTCTGTAAGATCAGCGAGATCAATCCCATGGAAACGAACAAGCCCGGCATCTTCGTGACCGGAGCGTTCCAGGGTCCTGTCGATATCCCCGAGTCCGTGTTCAGCGCCAGTGGGGCCAGCGCCCAGATTGGCGAGCTCCTCGACTACAGGCGTGGAAATCTCACCAAGGAGAGGATATACCCGGAAGAAAGGGATGTCTCCAAGGAAGAGCCGCGAATAGGCGTCTTCGTCTGTCACTGCGGGGCAAACATCTCCGGCGTGGTAAGTGTCCCCGACACGGTTGAATACTGTAAAACCTTGCCCAACGTGGTCCACGCGCAGAATCAGGTCTTTTCATGCGCCACCAACTCTGCGAGGGAGATAACGGACATCACGAGGGAAAAAGGACTTAACCGGGTCGTGGTAGCCGCGTGTTCTCCAAGGACTCTCGAGCCCCTATTCAGGGACACCCTTCGTGAAGCTGGAATTAACCAGTATTATTATGAAATGGCAAACATCCGGGAGCACAACTCCTGGGTCCATCAAAAAGAAAAAGAAGCAGCCACTAATAAGGCGAAGGATATCATCCGTATGTCCGTTGCCCGGGCATGCCATCTGGAGCCCCTGCAGGAGTTCGATCTCCCCGTAGATAAAAGGGCGCTCGTAATCGGCGGCGGCGTGGCAGGCATGAACTCCGCCCTCTCGATCGCAAATCAGGGACATGAAGTATACCTGATAGAGAAGGACAGGGATCTCGGAGGAATCGCACGGAAGATCCATTCTACCCTTGAAGGTCTCGATGTCCAGGCTTACCTGCGCGAGCTGGTGACGAAGGTCTATCAGCACCCCCTCATTCACGTGTATGCCAATGCCACCATCAAGGCAGCTACAGGCTACATCGGAAATTTCGTCACCACCGTGAAATCCGACAGGGGAACCACCGAGATTAAACATGGTGCGGCCGTTCTCGCCATCGGCGCGGACGTATATACCCCTACCGAATACCTCTATGGTCAGGACGACAGAGTCATGACCCACCTCGAGCTCGAAGCTAAGATCGCAGAAGGCGACGAAAAGGTAGTCAACGCTCAGAGCCTTGTCATGATCCAGTGTGTGGGCTGTAGAAACGAAGAAAGAAATTACTGCAGCAGGATATGCTGCAGCGAATCAGTAAAGAACGCTTTGCTGCTCAAAGAGAAGAATCCGAATATGGATATATACATTCTCTTCAGGGATGTAAGAACCTATGGCCTCAGAGAGGATTTCTACCGTGAGGCAGCAGGTAAAGACATACGTTTCATCCGTTACGAGCCTGAGGATGCACCCCAGGTAGAGCCCGGCGAGGCAGAGGACGGCAGGTCTGTCCTCAAAGTGACGACCACCGATTACATCCTCGGCAAGAAAATAGAGCTCGATGCTGATGTCCTTGCCCTGGCTGCTGCAGTGGTGCCCTCCGCGTCTACGAAAGAAATCGCGGGACTCTTTAAGGTGACCTTGAGCCCGGACGGATTTTTCAAAGAGGCTCACGTGAAGTTGAAGCCTGTAGAGTTTGCCACGGACGGTGTCTATCTGTGCGGGCTCGCTCACTATCCGAAGTTCTTGCAGGAAACCGTGAATCAGTCTTATGGAGCGGCAGGCAGAGTCCTCACCCTCCTTTCCCACGATACGGTTGTCGCCTCGGGATCGGTATGTGAGGTCGACGAAGATAAATGTGTCTCCTGCGGGGCGTGCATTACCGCATGTACCTACGGCGCAATCGATTTTTATGAAAGCCCGAACGGGAGAAAGGCTCGCGTAAATCCTGTACTCTGCAAAGGCGATGGCCTCTGCAACACGAAATGCGCAACAAACGCAATCGTTCTCAAACATTTTACCGATGAAGAGATTTTGACCGAGATCGACGCGGCCGTTTCAGATGAAGAGATATTGAAACAAATCGATACGGCGGTGGGAAATGTTTAGACCCAATCGAGTAAATAGGCCCGGGGATAGCTGGGACTACAGGCAAGGAGGTGAGAAAGAATGAGTACAGGACTTAAATTTAAACCGAAAATAGTAGGTTTTGTCTGTCATTGGTGAGCGTACGGCGCTGCTGACCTGGCTGGAGTTTCCAGACTGCAATATACATCAGAGATGAGACTTATTCGTGTAATGTGTTCCGGTCGAGTTGACCCGGCATTTGTACTCCGGGCTTTCTCAAAGGGAGCGGATGGGGTGTTTATCGGCGCCTGCCATCTGAGCGAGTGTAACTACATAACTCATGGAAATTACCATACACTCAACATGGTGCTTCTCATGAGGAAGATTCTCGAGCACATGGGCATTAATCCTGAAAGATTAAGGATGTCCTTCATGTCCGGAAGCGAAGCAAACGTGTTCGTCGAGAGCGTGAATGATTTTGTCAAGACAATTAAAGATTTAGGACCTCTGGGCGGTATCGAGGGATTGAACGAAAAGGCGTTGAAATTCAAACTGGATACAGTGACGAAACTTATTCCCTACATCAGGCTCGTGGAAAGGGAAAGGTTGAGAACGCCTGTGATGTCCGAAGAGGAATATTATAAGTTTTTCGCCAGTGAAGAGTTGTCCCAGCTCCTTAACGAAACGATCGTGGAAAAACTCGCAATCGGCCAGATCGTCTCCCTTTTAAAGGAAGGACCTCTTACCACCAGCGAAATCGCTCAGGATCTGGGTATGACCCCGTCCGAGGTATCGAGGCATCTGAGCAGCTCATCACGGGCGAGACTGGTCAGGTTCGATGAGAATCTCAAGCGCTATGCAATTGCGTAAGGGTCTAGAGAAAAAGGAAGGTTAGGTATAAGGATATGGATACGGAGAGAATCGATTCTATTATTGAGAAACACCATGGGGAAGCCAGCTCGCTGATTCAGGTGCTCCTCGAGATTCAGAGCGAGCACCATTGGCTCCCCAAAGAAGCATTGGAGAGGGTTGCGGAGAAGCTACAGGTCCCTATGACCCGGGTGCAGCATATCGCAACCTTCTATAAGGCCTTCAGTCTCGTTCCCAAGGGTCGCCACGAGATTCACATCTGCCTGGGCACCGCCTGCCATGTCCGTGGAGCGCCCCGCGTCCTCGACACGGTGCAGGAGCTGACAGGCATCAAACCGGGAGAGACGGACCTCGACCTCAAGTTCAGCCTTCAGACAGTGAACTGCCTGGGATGCTGCGCGTTGGGACCGGTTTTGGAGATTGACGGCAAGACTCACGGGAAGATGACACCGGGTCAGATGGCAGACGTATTAAAAAATTACGAGTAGGAATGACATTATGGCGCGTATAAACTCACCAGTTGAATTGGAAGAACTCAGGAGTAAAATCCTGTCGACAAGAGACCCCAAGAAGCCGTGCATCACCCTATGCTCCGGGTCTGCCTGCAACGCCTCCGGAAGTCTCGACGTTGCGGCCGCCCTCGAGGCAGAGCTTTCCGCCCAGGGCCTCACCAAGGAAGTGGATATCAGGCGGACCGGCTGTCACGGGTATTGCGAGCGGGGTCCCATCATTGTGGTCAACCCCGACAAAATATGCTATTTTCAGATAAAGCCGGAGGACGTGCCGGAGATTATCACGGAGACGATCAAAGGGAAAAAGGTCCTGGAGCGCCTGCTCTACGTCGACCCCGTCACCAATGAGAAAATCGTCCACGAACACGACATCCCCTTCTATAAATATCAGGAGCGCCTTGTCTTCGGCTCGAACGGCAGCGTCGATCCCAAGAGCATCAACGACTACCTCGCCATCGGCGGGTATGCCGGGCTCGCCAAGTCCCTCTCCGTGATGGGCGCCGAAGGGGTGCTCCAGGAAATCAAAAAGGCGAATCTGAGAGGAAGGGGGGGCGGCGGCTTCCCTGCAGGCATCAAATGGGAAGGCACCCGTAACGCTCCCGGCGACATCAAATACGTGATTGTCAATGCGGATGAAGGTGACCCCGGCGCGTATATGGACAGGTCCCTTCTTGAAGGGAACCCCCATGCCGTTCTGGAAGGCCTGACCATCGGCGCCTTTGCGGTCGGCGCCCATGAAGGGTATATCTACGTGCGCCAGGAATACCCCCTGGCCGTGGAGAACGTCTATACCGCGATCAGGCAGGCTGAGGAGCTCGGGCTCCTCGGGAAGAATATCCTCGGTACGGGCTTTGATTTCAACGTAATCGTTCATCAGGGCGCCGGCGCCTTTGTCTGCGGTGAATCGACCGCACTCATGACCGCCCTCGAAGGCCGCGCAGGAGAGCCGAGACCCAAGTACATCCGCTCCAACATCGTGGGCCTCTGGGGAAAGCCCAGCGTCCTCAACAATGTGGAGACCTGGGCGAACGTGCCGATGATCATCAACAAAGGGGCTGACTGGTTCACCCAGTTCGGCACCGAAACCAGCAAGGGCACGAAGATCTTTTCTCTCGTGGGAAAGATCACTAATACGGGACTCGTCGAAGTGCCTATGGGCACGCCTCTCAGCGATATTATTTTTAAGATAGGCGGCGGCATTCCCGGAGGCAAGAAGTTCAAGGCGGTTCAGACAGGAGGACCCTCGGGCGGATGTATTCCTGAAAACCAGCTCAACCTCCCGGTGGGTTTCGATGAATTGACCGCAGCCGGCTCAATGATGGGCTCGGGCGGCATGATCGTTATGGACGAGGATACCTGTATGGTCGATGTGGCCCGGTACTTTCTCGACTTCCTGACCGATGAATCATGCGGCAAATGCGTGCCCTGTCGCGAGGGCATGAGACAGATGCTCGCCATCCTGACAAATATCACCAAAGGCGAAGGCAAAGAGGGCGATATCGAGCTTCTCGAGCAGCTCTCCGAGACGGCGATAGAGGGCGCTCTGTGTGCCCTAGGGAAGAGCTCACCCAACCCCTTCTTGAGCACCCTCAAGTACTTTAGAGACGAATATGAAGCCCATGTCAGGGAAAAGAGGTGCCCTGCCCTCTCCTGCAAGGAGCTTATCAATTTTTACATCGAGCCTACGAAATGCAAGGCCTGTATGACCTGTGCAAAAAAGTGCCCTTCCGATGCGATCATCAGCGCCAAGGGCAAGATCCATATAGTAGACCAGGAAAAATGCACAAAGTGCGGAACCTGTTTCGAAGTGTGCCCCCCGCGTTTTCGTGCGGTGACAAAGATTTCAGGCGTGCCTGTCCCGCCTCCTGTTCCAGAAGAAGAGAGAACGATAGTCAGGGAGGGTAAGAATAAAAATGAGTGAGATCCTCTTTCAGATTGATGGAAAAGAAGTAACCGCAAAAGAAGGGACGACCGTTCTCGAGGCAGCTCAGGCAGCGGGCATCAAGATCCCTACGTTGTGCTACCACAAGGAGCTGGAGCCTTTCGGCGGGTGCCGGCTCTGCATCGTGGAAGTAGAGAGCCGGGGGTGGACAAAGCTGGTCGTCTCCTGCGTCTATCCTGTGGAGAAGGGTATTGCAGTGCGCACGAGATCGGAAAAGGTCGACCGAATCCGCAAGATGATCCTCCAGCTCCTGCTCGCCCATGCGCCCGATGCCTTCGATCTTCAGGACCTGGCAAAAGAGTACGGGGCCGATAAGAGCTGTTTTGACAAAGAGCCCTCCTTCTGCGTCCACTGCGGGCTCTGCGTGCGGTACTGCAATGAAGTGAAGAAGAAAAACGCCATCGGCTTCGTGGACCGGGGCATCCGAAAAGAAATCTGCTTCATCCCTGAGGTCGCCGCGAAAGAGTGCTGGAACTGCAAAGAATGCTTTCCCCTCTGTCCTACGGAAGCGCTCCAGGCAGCCTACGTGCTCACCCAGGCGCTGGCATTTCCGGCTGGACCTGCTGCCGGCTAGGAGCCAGGGCAACCAGACGGTTTTCATGTAAATCGCCCCCAGGGGCCCAAAAAGTATTTAAACCCCTCATCAATTTATCTAAAGATTGGTGAGGGGTTTTTCGATTCCGGTTCCACCTTTCTGAGAATCAGTTCAGGAATCCGAACATTCTCCCCCGTTGTGCCACTCAGGCGCCTCTTCGGGCTTTTACGGTGACCAATTTTCACCACCGCCGCCTTTAGTGCCTTATCAGCTTTTCGAGGCATTGCAGCGAATGTTTGACCATCCCGTAAAGTTCCCTTGAAAAGGGTGTTCCGGCGGCTTTGCTCTTTTCTGTGCGTGCAATAGGAAAATAGAGGTTGACTACTGTCTCCTCCGGCCCCCGCCGCTCGACATTCAGATCCGCTCCGTTATACTCTAAGATATCCTGTGTCCGAACCGGCGGCTTCGCTGCTTCCGTCGCCTTCGGACCGGACGCGGGTGTCAGAGCTCTCCTCAGAAACCCGCATGGCTCGGCCAGGGCCCTGTGGACTATTCGAAGGACGGCGCAGGAAGCTGACCTGCCATTTCGCTCGCTTTCCCCCGGACCATTCCTGAGGATTACTCTATGAGTCGATATGGTCAGGGTCGCGCCGTGCGGCGCAGCCCTGACCATGCTTCCTACCGCGTCTCTTATCAAAGCCATGAAAGAAGGCATCCTCATCTTTATCCGGAGCCGTTCTTTGGAAAGCCTTACCTGGGGTCTCGCGTCCACATTCAAAAGGGCGCAGATCACCGACGCCGAGTCCTTGACTATTCGATTCAGGTCCTGAACAATTGACTCCGAGCCGTGCCGGCGTAGGGAACCGGTCGACTTGCCCTTCAACTCAGGAAGTTCCGATGTCGAAGTCCGGGACCGGGAGCCGGGGGGCGCTTCCGAGCCTGATATTACCCGCAGTTTTGGAGAAATGTTTTTCTTTGCTGCCCGGCATTTCTTTGATCCGGTCTTGCCGGTTTCGGCAGGACCTTCTCCTAAATCTTCGCCCTTCTTCCGGTTCGGAGGAAGGGATGAACCTCCATAGTCCGGCAATTTTGAAGATTTCATGATCGCGGGTATGGGACGTATGTCTGATTTAACCGCCAATTTGGGATCTCCTTTCTCCCGGTTCCCGGCACTCATGTGACCCTCCTCGCAATGCATCTGATGCGGTGACCGTGTGAACACACTGAACTGGAAGTTGCCTTGAAAATCGTTTTGCCCTATCTTTTCGTAAAGTGCAGGCTCCGGTAATTCCGCGCTCGACGACTTTGTCCTCTTCGCCCTAATTTGAGAATCTCTCCTCTGCCTTACAGGGTAGATCGCCAAAAATACTTTAAGCTGGGTTTCACTATTCAGAATACAGGATACTCTGTGGGAAATATGTCGCAGACTTGTCATTTATTATGTGGAATTTTCGCGAACCGTCGTGTGGCCCTCCCCTGCACGAATGGGTTGTCGTTATGATTACGAGCGTCGGGGGGTTTTCTCTTTCGGCAGGGACATATGGAATAATCGGCCTCTGGTAAAGATATAAAAGAAACTCTTCTACGCCGGTCGCCTACTCTACGAGGCGCTGGGTTATGGCATAATGAATCAGACCGGTTGTACCCTTGACACCGATTTTTTCGAGAATACGCGCCCTGTATGTCCTCACCGTATTCGCGCTCAGGTGCAGTTCCTCGGCAATCTCTTTCACCGATTTTCCTTTTCCTATCACCTTCAGCACCTGCAGTTCCCGTTCGGATAGCTTCTCGTGGGGGCGTTTTTCCGCATCAGTTTCTAAATCGAGAACCATCTGTTCCGCAAAATTAGGGCTGACATATCGCCTGCCTGACAAGAGCTTTCGGATTGCACCGACCAATTCCGTCGAAGCAGTTCGTTTCGTCACATAGCCCCATGCCCCTGCCTTCATAGCCCGGACGGCATATTGGTCCTCGGGGTATATGCTTATTACGAGAACGGGGAGTTTCGGCTTCTTCTTCCTCACTTCTTTCAATGCTTCCAACCCATTGATATCCGGAAGAGAAACATCCAGCAAGGCAACATCGAAATCATTACTCAGCACCTTGCCCATAAACTCGTATCCTGTCACGGCTTCCTCGATTGTCACATTATCGAAACTCTCGGTAATAATCTCCTTCAGCCCCTTAAGGACCACGGGATGGTCATCGGCAATAATCATATGAAGCATTTGTTCTCCTTACCCGCCATCTTCTTAATCTGCAGCAGATCGCAGGAATTCAGGATGTATTCACCGGCACCCGTAGAAGAATGGTTGTCCCCTTCCCTTTTATACCGGTAATCGAGAACTCTCCGCCTATCACATGTGCTCTCTCGCGCATGCCCGATAATCCGAAGGAGTTCCGGTCAGTGATCTCCCGTTTTGTGATTCCCCTTCCATCATCCCTGAGCTCCATCACGAGCTCCCCATTCCTTTTCTTAAGAACAACGGTCACCTGTTGCGCCTGTGCATGTTTTGCGATATTCGTCAGGCATTCATGGAAGATGCGAAATATCTCTACAGATAGCTCCTTGTTGAGCTTCATATTTTCCGGCATGATATGGATCATGCATGATACGCGGGCTTTTCTTTGAAAATCCCTTACCCCCAGCCGAAGGGCCTCGGCAAGTCCGAAATCGTCAAAGGCCGCCGGCCTCAACGCAGTAGATATTCTCTGGATTGCGAAAATAGTGCGGTCAATATCCGCGAGGAGCGACTGCGCTTTCCTCACCGCCGGCCCCTCGTGAACCGGCAGCTGTCTCTCGAGCCATGAGAGGCCCATTTTAACAGCCGTGAGTGTTTGCCCGACTTCGCTGTGCAGTTCCCGCGCAAAGGATGCTTTTTCCTGCTCTCTGAGTTTCTGCAGATGTGCGGTCAGCATGTGCAGCCTGTCGGTTGAGTCCTTGAGCTGGGTTTCCACCGCCGTCCTTTGTTCTATTCGCCGGATAAGGTGAGCGTTCAACTCATAAAGGTGGGTGACACGCGCTTTCAGGTCCGTGTCCGAGATCTGCCTCTCTCTCAGGTCCTCGCCCACCGGCTGGTATCCGGTTTCGTAATGGGTTATATCGGTGATGCTTCCGAGATAACGGAGATCGTGGGGAAGGCCACGGGCCACCACGGGACTCCCCTTTCCCATGATCCACCTGATTGTCTTATCCTTTCTCTGCAGGCGATATTCGGACTGAAGGGGCCTTTCTCCCCTTACTGCCTTTTTCCAGGCTTCGATAACGCGCTCCCGGTCCTCCGGGTGAAGCACAGAGGTCCACCCATCGCCGTAAGCCTCTTCGGCAGAGCAGTCGTTGATGCCCAGCCAGCGCTCATCCACGTAGATACAATGCCCCTCTTTGTCAAATCCGGCAAGACCCGCAGGCGAGACCCCGCTGATGATGCTCAGCAATCCTTCCTCACGTGCGCCTTCAGTTTTTAGGTGCGAAGGGATCGTACGAATACCCCGCGGGATGACATCGCGGCCGTTCATTGAAAGCCGCTCCGGCGATAGCTTGACGCCGATGCGGCGACCATCTTTGGTTGTGAGTGGATCGGGCTTCACTACTCCTTGCGGCGCAGTCTCATCAAGGCCCCGATAACTCTTATCTGATCCGGAAAAATACGCCGCACCGGTAGTGTTTCTCTTTTTTCGCACCTTGAGGGGATTTGCATCTAAACGTATCGGCTCCTCAACGGCCCCTTTCGTTCTCCCTTTGCCGCTCATCCTAATAATCCCTCCGTGATAAAAGGGACTTTTAATCTGATGGTATACATGTTGTCCCCGTAAAACCCACACGGCAGAGCCTCTTTACGGCATCGTGCCCGCGAGACATAGACAAATAGTCCGCTCATCCCTTACGTGGGGAAAAGCCGCTGTCCACCGTCGTTTCCTTCCTGGGCAACCTTGACCCAAGCCGGCAAAGCGACAGTTTTCTTGGCTATCATGCCTTTTCCGAAAGGAACACTCAATTTAACGGTGGTCCCTTTCCCCCGGACTCCGCCGATCGAAAGCGTTCCGCCCATGGCGTCCGCCCTTTCATGCATCCCTGTTAATCCAATCGATTTGGCATCCATCATTTCCCGTTTAGTAATGCCCCTGCCGTCGTCGCTAATCTCCATAACATACCTGTTTCTTTTCACATAAAGAGAGATAACGACACTGACGGCGCCCGAATGGCGGGCAACATTCGTGAGTGATTCCTGAAGTATGCGGAACATTTCCAGGCGAATCTCTTTTTCCGGCTCCCTTTGGCGGATGCCGCCGATCACCTCGCATGCAATTCCCGTCCTCTTCTGAAAATCATCCGTCCAGGCCTCAATGGCTTCCACAAGACTGCAGTCGTCGAGAACAGGGGGTCTCAATCTCGTGGAGATCCTTTGCACCGTATGAATGGCATTGTCAATATAGGTAATGAGGAGCTTCATCCTTTCCCGAACGGTTGTTGCATCTTCAGGCAAATGTATTGCCGTCCATTCGGCGTCCATCTTGATCCCTGTCAGCACCTGCCCTAATTCATCGTGGATTTCCCTCGAAAGGCGTACCGTCTCCTGCTCCAGAATTTTTTGCAGGTAATTACTGAGATATCGCAGTCGCTCCTCTGATTTTTTTAGGGCTTTCTCTCCTATTTTCCGTTCCGCGATCTCCTGGGAAAGGAGCCTGTTCGATTCGGACAATTGGGCAGTCCGTTCCTTCACCCGTCGATCCAACTCGATATGGGCTTTCCTCAATGCCTCCTCAGCCAGCCGCCTTTGCGTCACGTCACGAATATTGCACTGAATCACGGGTTCGCCTCTTTCCTCATAGCTGTTACATCCAATCTCGGCATCGACATCCTGCCCGTCTTTTGTCCTGAGCAGCAAGTGGATATAACCTGCGGGCAGCGTACGTTTGAGCTCGGAAAAGGCGGCCCTGCCCTCTTCACCTCCCCCGAATGCAGGGATTTGCCCCATTAGCTTTCCCACAAGCTCTTCACTGCTATACTTCAGCATTCTCTCCAGGAACGGATTGACTGCCTTTATCTCGCCGGACACCCCGTCCAGTATCATTATGCCTTCACTCGCAGCCTCGAATAGACGACGATATCGGGCTTCCGATGCATGGAGGGCGTCTTCCGATTGCTTTATGCGCACCAGCGATTGGACCCGGGCAATAAGCTCTTTATTGGATATGGGTTTTATTATGTATCCGTCTGCTCCACCGTTAAGCCCGTTCGCCTGAAATTCAGATGAAGTCTTGATGCCCGAGACAAGTATGACAAATGTATTTCCCAGAAGGGGGTCGGTTTTAATCCGCGTGCATACCTCGGTGCCTTCTATATCCGGGAGCATCACGTCCAACAGGACGAGATCGGGACTGAAGGTACGGACCAAGTCGAGGCATTCCTTGCCCGTCCTTGCAGCAAGCACCTCATACCGCGCCCTCTCGAGGACCGCGGTAGTAAGATCGAGTATCTGGGGATCATCGTCAACAACCAGTATATTTCCGTTTCCCTTCATTTTTGCCGTCCCATAGAGCAGTATTCAGCTTATTAAATCCCAATACGAACTTACCTGAAACCCGGAAGGCCTTTGCGCCCGACGGTCGGTTGACGCCTCCGCAACTCGTCAAAGGCGGGGCCGGTTATGACCGGTCCACTAGAACCCCATAAAACGACCCGAAGAGCGCAAGACAATCCAACGGCCGGTCCCATCACATGAAAGGACAACCAACTGGTGAATCTTATTTAAGAGAGACTTCATCTTAATGAAACGTCAAAAATGTGGTGCAGGCCATCTAAAAGGCCCTCTAAAAACCGCGCACCGCCCATTACCGGCATGACCGTTCCGTGAAAAGCCGCATCGCTAATTAGGCACCGCAGAAGGCACACTCCATCGGCAGGCATTTGGGAATAGGGCTCAAAATAATCATCATAAGATTAGTCTCCAACGGGAATTTATAACCGACATAAGTGTTTGTAAAGGGTCAGGGCAGGAATTTATTCAAAAAAGAGGCGCCAGAATTAGTGCGGCATGACGTCAGTGATAATTCACCGGACCAAAATGGGGCATGGAACTGCGCATCGGGGGTTACCACGTTCAGGCGTGCCTGTGCATGAAATCACTCTATGAGATATTTCTTTATCTTTGAAATGAGGTTCACCCTCGATATTCCCAGGATCTGGGCTGCCTTTGTCCTGTTGCCTCCGGTATATTCAACGATTTTTGCGATATGTTCTTTTTCGATATCGGAGAGAGTCTTGAGAGGCACATCGGTGAATCCTCCCTCCAGGGATGGCGTGTTCTCGAGAAAATAATTGGGTAGTGATTTTCTGCGGATTTCTCCGGCAGATTCAATGATTACAGCGCTGTTGATGATATTCATCAGCTCTCGCACATTCCCCTGGTAATCGTACCGGGAGAGTAGCTTCATGGCCGCATCGGAAATTCTGTCGACTTTTTTATTGTTGAGCTCACAGAATTTTCTAAGAAAATGATGGGCAAGGACGGGGATATCCCCCTTTCTTTCCCTGAGAGGCGGTAAAAAAACGGAGTTCATATCGAGCCTGTAGAAAAGGTCTTTCCTGAAGTTTCCTTTCTTTATCTCCTCGTGGAGGTCCTTGTTTGTGGCCGCGATAATTCTCACATCCACTTTCAGATTCTTTGTAGAACCGAGACGGAAAAATTCCCCTTCCTGAAGCACTCTCAGCAGCTTTACCTGTATAGGCAACGCAAGCTCTCCGATTTCATCGAGAAAGAGTGTTCCTTTATCCGCCTCTTCGACAAACCCTCTCTTGTTCGAGGTGGCGCCTGTAAAAGCCCCCTGGCTGTGGCCGAAAAACTCGGATGAAAAAAGCTCGTTCGCAAAGGCGCCCGCATTTACGGCAACAAAGGGTTCCCGGTTCCTCTTGCTGATCCGGTGGATAGCCCTCGCGATCAACTCCTTGCCCGTGCCGCTCTCACCCCATATCAGGATGCTGCTGTCCGTCTGTGCCATCTTTTCAACCGCTGAAAAAATTTTGTACATCTGCTCGTTTTGGGTAATGATATTGCTGAAAGCCTCTTTATGCTTCAATCCTTCCGGATAAGAAGGCTCGCGGTCGGTGCCTTTTTGAATTTCCCGTTTCTCCAATATGGAATTTATGAGGTTAAGAAGGCGGTCGTTATCAACAGGCTTTGTCAGGTACTCCACGGCCCCGAGCTTCATTGCGGCGACCGCAAGCTCCACGTCTTCCACACCCGTGAGGACGATCGTCTCCACATCGATATTGTTGTCCTGAATGATCTTCAGGATATCGAGGCCTGTTACGTCCGGCATGTCCATATCGAGGAGGAGAAGATCGTATTGGTTCGCCTTTAACTCCGCAAAGGCTCGCCTGCTTTCATTCAGGGTAGTGACTTCCAAACTGCCTGCCTGAAGGAGAAAGATATTCAGATAATTGAGGACCGCCTGGTCGTCATCTATTATAATAACTTTTTTCATGATCCTTCCTCGGGTGCCTTGGGAATATAGATGCAGAATGTAGTCCCCGCGCCAGTCTTACTCTCCACTTCAATCCTGCCCTGATGCTCCTTTATGATGCCATATGCGATAGAGAGGCCGAGGCCTGTGCCGCCTTGGGTCCTTTTTGTGGTGAAGAAGGGATCGAATATCTGCTTTATGGTCCGCTCGTCCATCCCCTTACCGTCGTCATTTACTTTCAACATTACTTCCTTATCGTTACAGGCGGTCATCAGGCTGATGGTGCCCCTCGGACCGACGATGGCCTGTGAGGCATTAATAAGGATATTGACCACAACCTGCTGGAGCTTCTGAAGGTTGCCCACCACAGGCGGGATATCGGTCCGCAAATCCACTTTGACATCGGCCGTTCTTCTGATCTGATTATCCACGAGCCGCAGGCAGCTCTCCGCCACGAGGTTAAGGTTTACGCTCTCGTTGAGGAGACCCTCGTCACGCTTCGCGAACTTCCTGAGACCGTCCACAATTCCCTTAATTCTGTTCGCACCCCCTACCATATCATCGATCAGGACCGGCACGTTCTTTCTAAAGATATCGTAGTTGAGCCGTGCGATTTTGAAATCGGGATGGGATTGTGAAAATTGATCGAGAATGGGGAAAAGGTCATTCATTGCCTCCTGAATGATGTACAGGTTCCCCCTGATGAAGGTGTTGGGATTATTTATTTCATGGGCTATTCCCGATACAAGTTGCCCGAGTGAAGCGAGTTTATCCGCCTGAAGGAGCTGGCGCCCCATATTCTTCTCTTTTGTAATAACCCGAGAGATTTCCAGTATCCCGTCTACTTCTCCGTCCGAATCAAACATAGGGTATGCCTGGAGCAGGTAATGCTCGTCCCCGAAAGCCTTCTCCTGCGTAACAGGGGCTTTGGCCTTCACAACCTGAAGGGCGAGGCAATCTTCACACTGGGCCTCGCCGCCGAATACCTTGTGATAGCACTTCCCCTCATAGCCAATGGCTTTCTGGTTCGACATGAGGATGTTAAGATTTCTGTCAATGACCACTACCGTGTCCGTAATAGCCTTGAAAAGTGCCTTGAATCGCGTCCTGCTTTCCCTGAGCTTCCCCGCAAGGGCCAGGAGCTCCTGGTTTTTGGCCATAAGAAGGTCTTTCTGGTTCTCGAGGTCCAGCGTACGCTCCTTGACCTTTCTCTCCAGATTCTCATTCTGGTCCCTGAGCTTTTTCTCCAGCTCCTTTCTTACCCGAATATCCTTATACACCGCTTCGACACAGCGCTCTCCGTCATAATCGATGAATACGCATGATCCGATGACGGGTATCGATTCCCAGTTATTGTCCCTGATGGTGAGTTCAAAACCAACCACCTGGCCCTCCTGGGCCAGCTTCTGATGAATAATTGCCCTCATTTCATCCAAATTTTCGAAAAGATGATTCTTTACGAAATTCAGCTTCACCTGGGTGCTGTCCTCGTATCCCAGGAGGCGGTAGAATGCGCGATTGGCCTTTACTATATCTCCATTCAGCCGGGACAGGGTAATCGGCACGGGCACGCTCTCGAAAAGGTTTTCATAGCGCTCCTTGGCGCTCTCCAATTCCTCTATTTTCTTTTTAACGAGACCTTCGAGGCCGTCCACGTACCTCTGCACCTCGGCCTGAAGCTCACGCTGCTTGATGCTCCGCGAGATCCTCTGACTGATATTGTCGAGCATCTTCTGCTCTTCCTCGAGGAATTTCGCCTTTCTCCTGTAGTAGATGGCGACGGTGCCTCTCGTTTGGGAATCGACCACAATATCGGACGTAAGGGACTCGACGACTTGCTCCTTGGGTAAGGGAGCGGCCGAATACTCCTTTCCGTCAAACCATATCGATGAGGCGGCGATCTCCGGGAATTCGACCCCCCGGATGAGGTGTACCGTCAGATTCGTAAGAACATGCTCAATTTCGCCTTTGGAGGTTATTTCCGGGCCGATGTTATAGAGACATTCCAGTTCCTGCATCCGTTTCTTCAGCTCTTGCTCAACCCGCTGAATATTCGGTGAAGAGTCCATGCTTCTCATATACCATTAACCTCCACTCACGTAAAGCACATCTGCCGTCATGGTCGCAATACCACCGGCCCGGATCTATGGGTTGTTAACCCCTCAACCTCTCTCTCACTTTCACTTCAAAAAATTTTTCAGAATTAAGGTAAGGCTTCTTACCGGAGGATTGGGGCGCCACGTCGGCCGCGAAGGCGCTGAACCTGCCCAATCCGCTGCCCGTCATGAAGCGATCTTTGAGGAAATCCTTTCCCCAGAATTCGCCGTCCGCGACACCGGTATATTTCGCATTCACCTCTCCTATCTCGCGGGTAATCGCCTCGACCGACTTCCAGCGTGTCTCCATTCCCAGGCGGTTGGCAAGGGCGGCGATAATCTGCCACGTCTCCATCCCCGCAGGCGGCTCGAATATTTTTGCGGTGCGCTGGACCCTCCGGTCGCAGCTCGTCATCGTACCGCTCGTTTCTATAGGCAGGGATGCCGGTAATATCACATCGGCCTCGAAGGCGGTGGCCGTCATGGCGGTATCCACCACGAGCACGAACTCAGCGCCTCCGGTGAGTCCGAGGTTCACTGTTTCTGCGAGCGGATCCTCCCCAAAGATCAGCAGGGCCTTGATCCGGTCCTTGTCCATCTCCTCTTTCAGATCTATCGGCTTAAAGATGCCCTTCAGGTCGAAATTCCAATGGGCTCCCACGTCCTTGATCCCCGCGCTGTCCTTTAATGTTACATTGCCGGGCAGGTAACGGGAATCTGCGCCCATGTCGAAGAGACCCTCCGAATTGGAGAAATCTCTCAGAATTATCACACCGTTGCCCGGTTTGCCGACCCTTCCCGTAAGCATCAGAAAATTACCGATCGCTTTAAGATCGTTTTTCGACTTTTCCCATGGAGAATCGATATTGTAAAGCACGATCACATTGAGTTCGGGCTTTGCCAGAAGGTCGTAAAGGAGGGAGAGCTTTTCGGCATCCACTCCGGTCATGGAGGAGACTTTCGCCACATCCATGGAAGCGACGGAATCCTTAAATTCCTCAAAACCTTCCGTCTTTTTCCCGATATATTCCATGTCCGCAGTCCCCTTCTCTATTACCGCCCTGCCAAGACCCTGCAGGAGGGCCGAGTTTGCACCTCTTTTGGCATCGATCCACAAATCGGAGAATTTATTGAGAGGAATTTCGGAAGAATTCACCGTCACGAGGCGGGTACCTGTCTTCTGTGCCGCTTTTACCTTGAGCTCGGCAATAAGGTTCTCCTCCGAAAGGTCCGCGTTGACCACGAGCACCACATCGGCCTGCGCCAGCTCATCCATCGTCGTCGTGGAGGCGGTAATGCCGAACACGTCGTCGAGGGCATCCTGCTCGACGCCGTTCAAGAGATTGCTGAAACTCCCTATATTATTTGTCTTAAGTCCGGTCCGCACGAATTTCTGAAGCAGATAAAGCTCTTCATTTGTCATACGGGGGGAGCCGAATACCGCAACGGCCTCCGGTCCATGGGTACTTATAATAGATTTCAGCCGACTCGCTGCAACATCGAAGGCTTCATCCCACGTAGCCGTCACGTGGCCGCCCTTTTTCTTGATTGCAGGGGCAGAAATCCTGTCCCCTTCCAGCATATACCGATATCCCCATCGTCCCTTTGAGCAGAGATAGCCCTTATTATGGGACGTACCGTTCACGTTCTGAACTGTAAAGATATGATCGCCGAAGACTTTATAACTCAGGTTGCAGCCGATGGAACAGAAGCTGCAGATCGATCCTATCTCCTCCGAAACCCATGGTCCCGGCTTGGAGTACGGCAGTTTTTCGGTTATGGCTCCCGTAGGGCATGCGGCCACACAATTACCGCAGGAGATGCACGTGGTGTCGAGGAGTCTCTTCTCCATGGACGGCTTTACTACGGATTTAAAACCCCGGGAGATAAAGCCGAGGGCCGAGACCTTCAGGATCTCGGAGCACGTCCTCACACACCGGCCGCAGTTGATGCACTTGTTCGGATCGAGAGAGATAAACGGATGGGTCTGATCGACCTTGTGCTGACGCACGCCGCCCATGAATCTCGAGATATCGACATTGAAATCGGATGCAAATTTTCGTAGATCGCAATCAAAATAAGCGGTGCAGCCGCACTCCAGACAACGAGCCGTCTCCTGTGCCACCTGTGCCGCCGTAAAACCGGTCTCTACTTCCTCAAATGTTTTTATACGGGCGGCCACGGGAAGCTCGGCCATCTTCTCCTTCGCGATCGGTTTCATCAGGGAAAATTCGCTCTCCGGGATTTCGCCGTATGATTCCTTCCTGCTGATGAACCCCTTTATTCCTTCTTCCGCCTTTCCCTTTCGAATGTATCCGTCTATCGCCTCAGCCGCGATCTTACCATGGGCTATGGCGTCGATAGCCACGGCCGGCCCCGTAATTACATCCCCTCCTGCAAAAACACCGGGGACAGAAGTCTCCATCGTGCCCTCCCGGGCGACGATCACGCTTCCCCACTTTGTCTTAAGATCGCCATTACTCTTGAGCGTGCCCAGGTCTATGTCCTGACCGATGGCCGAGATAGCAAAGTCGCATCTGAGATCGTATTCCGAGCCCTTCATGGTCACAGGGCTTCTCCGTCCGCTTGCATCGGGCTCTCCCAACTCCATCCGGATGCAGGTAAGCGCCTCGAGGCGCCCATCCTTCTTTACGATGCCGGTGGGAGCGGAAAGCTGGATCAGCTCCACCCCTTCCTCCAGGGCGGCTTCTATTTCCATGTCATGGGCAGGCATCTCTTTCTTCGTGCGCCGGTAGAGGAGGGTCACCTTCTCCGCGCCCATTCTCAGCGCCGAACGTGCCGCGTCGATTGCCGTGTTGCCACCGCCTACTACTACCACGGTGCCGTATATTTTGGGAATCTCTTTTCCCTGTAGCCCGCGCAGAAAATCAGCACCACGGATAACACCCTCGGTCTCGTCTTCTCCGGGTATGCCCATGGCCTTTCCCTTCTGGGCGCCGAGGGCGAGAAAAACCGCATTGAACCCGCTCCCCTTCAGTGAATCAAGGGTAAAATCCTCCCCGAGCACGGAATTCAGATTTACCTCGACTCCAAGGTCAGTGATCCACTTTATCTCCTTGTCCAGGGTCTTCTTGGGAAGTCGGTATTCGGGGATGCCGTATCGCAGCATTCCACCAAGGTGTGGCGAACCCTCATAGAGGGTAACTCCATAGCCTTTAAGGGTCAGAAAATAAGCACACGTGAGGCCGGCCGGTCCGCCGCCCACTACTGCAACTTTATAACCATTACGGGTCGCAGTCTCCGGAATCCAGGGATTTTCAAGGTCCACGTCGGCAGCATAACGTTTCAGGTAGTCTATGCCTACCCGATCGTCTACTCTGTTCCTCCGGCAGGCGGTCTCACATTCCCTCACGCATACTCTGCCGCAGACGATCGGGAGGGGGTTCGTCTGCTTTATCAGCTTCACTGCTTCCTGGAATTTGCCCATTGCCATAAGAGCGATGTATCCCTGAACATCCACGCCCGCAGGGCATGTCTGGGTGCAGGGGCCAAGACAGTCCGCATAGTGATTGGAGAGTAGCAATTCGAGGGCAGTTTTCCTCGACTGCCGTATCCTGTCATTGTTCGTCTCGATGACCATATTTTCGGCCACGGGGCTCGAGCATGAGGGGACTAGCTTCTCCAGGCCTTTCACTTCCACTACACACAAGTAGCACGAGCCGTAAGGAGGCAGCTTCGCGTCCCAACAGAGGGTCGGTATGTCATCAACCTGATTCGCCCGAACAACATCGAGTATCATTTGTCCGGGAGTCGCCGAAAATTCTTTGCCGTTTATAGTTATCTTGAAATTTGTCGTCATTTAAGGGCTCTCCATAATTAGTTTTTTGTCACCGCACCGAACTTGCAGGATTCAAAACACTTGCCGCATTTTACACAAAGGTCGGAGTTGATCTCATGAACTTTCTTTTTTTCTCCGGTGATTGCATCGGAGGGACACGCCTTCGCGCACACCATACAACCCTTGCACTTCTCTGCAAGTATACCGTAAGTGATCAGGGCCGAGCAGCTATGGGCAGGGCACTTCTTGTCGTGTATGTGGGCTGCGTATTCTTCGGGAAAATATTTCAGTGTAGTGAGCACGGGGTTGGGCGCTGTTTGCCCGAGTCCGCAAATCGCATTGTTCTTGATTTGATAGGCCAAATCCTGGAGGAGATCGACGTCTCCCTCTTCTCCCTTGCCGTCGGTGATCCTTTCGAGGATCTCGAGCATGCGCTTTGTCCCAATGCGACAGAAGGTGCACTTGCCGCACGATTCCTCCTGGGTGAAGGTGAGAAAGAACTTCGCCATTTCCACCATGCAGGTAGTCTCGTCCATAACCACCAGACCGCCTGAGCCCATGATGGCCCCTGTCTTGTTTATTTTCTGATAATCTATCTGAAGGTCTCCCATAGTCGCCGGGATACAGCCTCCGGACGGTCCGCCCATCTGGACGGCCTTGAACTTCTTGTTGTCCTTTATGCCTCCGCCTATCTCATACACGATTTCATTGATCGTGATCCCCATCGGCACTTCCGCAAGGCCGCCACGGGCGATCTTTCCCGCCAGGGCAAATACCTTGGTCCCTTTGCTGTCATCGGTCCCCATTGACGAAAATGCCTCCGCACCGTTCAAGATAATCCAGGGTACGTTCGCATAGGTTTCCACATTGTTGATATTGGTCGGTTTTCCCCAGAGCCCGCTGTTGGCGGGAAAGGGCGGCCTGAACCTCGGCATTCCCCTCTTCCCTTCGATTGAAGCGATAAGGGCTGTCTCCTCGCCGCACACAAAGGCCCCCGCTCCCTCCTTAATCTTGATCGAAAAATTGAAGTCGGAGCCGAAGATGTTCTTTCCCAGAAAGCCCCTGGAAAGGGCTGAGCGAATTTGATCTTTGAGCCTCTGCACCGCTTTGGGATACTCCGCCCGGCAGTAAATATAGGCCTCATCCGCCCCTATGGCGTAGGCACAGATCATCATGCCTTCCAGTACGGAGTGGGGATCGCTTTCGAGGGTGCTCCTGTCCATGAACGCACCGGGATCGCCTTCATCGGCGTTACAGATGATATACTTTTTGTCTCCGGGAGCCTGCCTGCAGAATTTCCATTTGAGCCCGGAAAGGAAACCACCGCCGCCCCTTCCGCGCAAACCCGAGTTCGAGATGATCTCTATGACTTTTTCCGGCGTATATTCGGACAACACCTTCCGGATTGCCTTATAACCGTCGGCTGCAATATACTCATCAATGGAGTTGGGATCGATGATCCCGCAATTCCTGAGCACGATCCTCTTCTGTTTCATGAGGAAAGAATCATCAGACGATGGTACGGAATTTTTTATAACCCACTCTTTTACCGGGCTGTTTCCGACGATGTGCTCGGTCATAATTTTTTTTGCTTTTTCCGGGGTAACTTCGCCGTAAAGGAAGGAATGGCTCTCTTCATCGATCACTTCCATAAGAGGCTCCCGATAGCACATACCGTTACACCCGGTCTCCTTCAGGATCACCTGGATATTCTGTTTTTCTATCTCGTTTTTTATAGCTTCAAACGTCTTCTCTCCACCGGCGGAGACGCCGCAAGTCCCAAGTCCGACCTTAATAGTTTTCATCGCTCATCGCTCTCCCTTCGAAGTCTCGTTTTCTCTGTACTGTTCAAGAAGCTGCT
>DASXUJ010000072.1 GCA_036504895.1 Syntrophorhabdaceae bacterium | reverse complement strand
CCGAAATGATGCTATGTATATAGGCTGCGATACACATTATCCCTAAAGGAGGTTCTCTATGGGTTCGGAAGGAAGACTTGCATTGGTCACAGGCGCCTCGATGCCGCGCGGTATCGGCAGGGCCGCAGCGATCGCCCTGGCACGAGACGGAGCGGATGTGGTGGTAACGGGTTACAACAATATGGCCGGCGTCGAGAAGGTAGCGGAAGAGATCAGGGCCCTGGGACGCAAATCAATGGCTCTCAGGATGAACGGGAGAGACTACGGCGACACCCAGAAGGGCTTTGCCGCCATCAAAGAGAAAATGGGACCCGTCAGTATCCTCGTCAACAACGCAGCCCAGATGCGCCGCATGGTCACCGTGGCGAAGACGAATGTCGACGACTGGGACAGCGAAGTAAAGCTCTGCCTCAACTCCGCCTTCTACTGTATCAAAGAGGCATGGGCAGACATGTGCGCCAACAAGTGGGGCCGCATCGTCAATATGACCTCCGTTGCGGGCGTCATGGGCGGCTCGGGACAGTCGAGCTACGGCGCTGCCAAGGCAGGACTCATCGGCATGGCTAAATCGGTTGCCCTGGAGGGGTCACGGTTCAACATCACCGCCAACTGCGTGCTCATCGGCACGGCTAACACGGAAGCCTATTATGAGCCCATTCCCCAGGAGGTCCGGGAGAGGTTCGAGAAGAGGATCGCCTTAAGAAGACCTGCCGAGCCCGAAGAGATCGCCGAAGCGATCGCCTTCGTCTGCTCCGACAAGGCGGCATATATGACCGGCTCCATCGTCAACATGATGGGCGGCCTCGATCTGTTCGTATTTTAAACACACCCTGCCACACCTCAAGGTAGGATGGGCAGCAAGCCCGGGAGGGCCGGCTATTCCGGCCCTCCCTCTACAATACTTTTTCCTTTCTTTGAAACCGGAACCCCGATGCCATGGTATGTCCTTCAGAGTCCTGTTCATTAATCCATGACCTTTTGTGACCCCATATGGAGCGTACCCTGCCCGTCAGCCATGCTAAGGGAAGGTCCTCCTGTGGCTCGTATTTTTCCAGATATTCAATGAAAGGTTTTCCCTCCCCATCAAAGGGCGCAAGCAACGCATCATGTCCGCCGTCGAATTCAACCGGGGGCATGCTGTTTTTCGCGCAAAGCTCCCGATCGAACGCGGGGGTAACGCTGAGCCACCTACCCTGAATGTAAAGTTGGCTGAAGCCATGAGCGGGCAAGATATCGGTTCCGATCGCCTCCCGTAAGTGATTTGGGAGTCTGTGGTTTCTGATTTTCGCAAAGGCCAGCCGCGCCGGTATCCCTACTGCCCGCCCCAGGGCCGTAAGAAGTATTGCCTTCTGAACGCAATACCCCTGCCCTCTCTCAAGGGTAAGGCTTGCCCTGAAGTCATCGCGGTGAGTGGAGATCATATAAGGGTTATACCGAATGAGGTCGCGGACAAAATAGTAGAGCCTTACCCCTTTCTCGCAATCCGAAAGAAGACCGGAGGTGAGGTCCTCTGCAACGCGTCGGACCGCCTCATGGTCCGCATCTATAAAGAAGGTCGATCGAAGGCAGGTGTCCATAGGATTCTATTTATCTTTCTTCCCGGATTTTACCATGATATGTTGCGCATAGACAATCCGGAACGATCGGGGAGCTGTCCGGCATGGGCTGGATAACCTTCAGACAAAGGATCTACAATTGTCTCTAAGCAGCCGATTTAACGCTAATATTTTATATCACTACCCGCGCGAAGGCTTCTCCGTAATTGACTGCCTGGACGCGATCATCTCCTCGTAGCCGCGGGGCGTAATCATAATATTGTTCCAGGTAAAAGTTTTCGAATTGCCGATTATCACCGTGGTCTGCATGTCTATCTCATGATCGAGCATTCCTTCGAGGGTAGTGAGCACCGCGCTCTCATCTTCCCTCATGGCCCGCCTCACAATGCCCACGGCAGTGGCAGGGGCCCTGTGCTTCGCAATTATCTCCGCTGCCTTTTTTAAGTGGCCCGCCCTGCCCCGGCTCCTGGGGTTATACAGGACGATGACGAAATCGGCCATGGCGGCGGCCTCAAGCCTCTTTGCGATGGTTTCCCACGAGGTAAGCCTGTCGGAGAGGCTCACGGATGCGAAATCGTGCATCAGGGGCGCGCCTAGTCGCGCCGCGGATGCGTTGAGGGCAGAGATCCCGGGAATCACCTCCACAGGAGGCAGGGGTCTATCGCCCGGCTTCATCAATAGCTCGAAAACCAACCCTGCCATGGCGTAAATACCCGGGTCGCCGCCGCTTATCACCGCCACGGTGCTCCCTTCCCCAGCAGCCTGAATCGCCCCGGCGCATCTCTCTATCTCGTGCGTCATGCCCGTGGAAAAGACTTTCTTATTACCGAGAAGGTCCCTGATCAGAGCAACATAAGTGCCATAGCCCACAATCACCTCAGAATCCCTGATCGCGGAAATGGCACGGGGCGTCATGTGCTCCCTGCCGCCGGGGCCGATGCCGACCACATAGATCCTTCCGGGCGGCGTGTGACCTTTAGGTCGCCCCTCCACCGGCCATGCCTTTGACCTCTCAGCCACCGCTACGGTCACATTTCCCCTCTTCTCTTTTCTCACGAGAAGAGACGCTGCCCCGGCCCCGAGAAGCGCTGAAGGCTCGGCCACCGCCTTGGCCCCGGTGGCTCTTCGGGCGGCCTCCGAGACCGTTATCCCGGCCACTCCGTTAAGCTCGGAGGCGGTAAAGGAAAGGAGCTCCAGGGAATTTCTCGCGCAGAAGGCTTTGATTCCCGGCTCCCCGGTTTTTATGTCAATCGTGGCAAGGCGGAATAGGGAAAGAAATGAGAACCCGTGCTCGTCGAGCACTGCCCTCACCGTTTCCTCGATCTCCTCAACGGATGTCCCACGGTTGCATCCTACCCCGACTACGAGGTTTCGGGGCCTGAGGTAAAGGCCTTCACCGGGGGTATTTCTTCTGTTCGTTATCAGGATATCCGCATTTTGAGGGTTATCGACCCGTGTGAGCCCGGTGGGAAGGTCGATCTGCGTCCCGCTGTAGACATTTAAATTCCCTTTATCGAGTAACCTCGCGCCTGTTTTTGGGAGGAGACTCCAATCTTCGATGGCAAGGCCCTCTTCGCGGGCCCAGAGGTCGAGGGAAGGGAGTCCCGCCACGTCGGACCCGGTGGTGATGACCGCGTGGGCCCCCAAAAAGGCGGCGATCTCCTTCGTCCGCGTATTGGCGCCGCCGAGATGGCCACTCAAGAGGCTGATTACGTTCTGCCCCTTCTCGTCGAGGAGAATCACCGCGGGATCGGTCCGTTTGCCCTTCATGAGACCCGAGATAGTCCGCACCACAATACCGGCGGCCATGACAAAGAGAAGCGTTCCATAAGAGCCCCACAATTCCTCCACCGCCTTTCTCGAGAATTTCCGGATCGTCAATGCGGGATAGAGCCTCCCGAGACGCACCCCGAGCCCCCGTCCTTCACGGGTAATATAAAAGAGGGCCGTCCTATTTTCTGTACTCATGAGTGAAGTCCTTGTGATATAGCTTCGATTCCTTGCCCAGTGGCCCGACAGAGGCTCTGAGAGATTCGCCCACATAGATAAGGGCTGTCTTCCGTATGCCCGCCTCTTCAACGATCTCGACCATCTCTTTCAATACCCCCCGTACCACCTTCTGATCGGGCCATGATGCCTTTTCGATGACCACGAAGGGCGTCTGGTCTCCATAGCCTTTCAGAAGCTCCTCCCGGACCTCTCTGATCAATCCTGCGCTCAGGAAGATCACCATGGTCGACCCATGCCTGGCGAGCGCGTCGAGTCGCTCCTTCTCCGGAACAGGGGTCCTCCCTTCCATCCTCGTAAATATGACGGTCTGGCTTACCTCGGGGATGGTGAGCTCCTGGCCCAGAACCGCAGCCCCTGCCATGGCGGATGAGACCCCCGGCACCACACAGTAGTCAATACCCAGCTGTTTCAACCGTTCGATTTGCTCCGATATGGCACTGAAGAAGGATGTGTCTCCCGTGTGGAGCCTCACTACCATGCGCCCCGCGGAAACAGCCGAATTCATCACCCCGATAATCTCATCGAGGGTCATCCCCGCCGAATCGTATATCTCGGCCTTTATGCCTTCGAGGAGCGCGGGATTGACGAGACTGCCCGCATAGACTACCACATGGGCCTCATCGAGAAGCCTCCGTCCTTTCAGGGTGATCAGCTCCGGGTCCCCGGGACCCGCGCCGACGAAGTATACGGTCCCTTTTTCTTTCATTTTCGCACGATCACCAGAGAAAAATAGTCCATGTCAGCCTCCGTGAGGGATGTAATATCTTCTATGACCTTCTCGCCTTCCATTCCCACCCTCGAGACATACACAGCCTTTCCGGTAAGGCCCGTTTCATCGAGGGCGCGGCGGACCTTTTCCATGACTTTATAGACCTTCATCAGCACCACCGTATCGAATTTTTCAAGAATCTCCCGCAGATGCTCCTCATATGGGGCAGGGATCAATGCGATCTTTCCGTCTCCGAGCCCGAGAGAGAGACAGGCCCGGGCGGCCGACGCATTGATAGAGGAGACCCCGGGAATGATCTCGATCTCAAGTCGCGGGTCCGATCGGATAAGTCTGTCGTAGATGTTGAAAAAAGTGCTGTAGATAGCGGGGTCGCCGATGGTAAGGAATGCAATGTCGCGGCCCTCATTGAGCCTTCCCGCAATCGTTTCGACTGCCCCGTTCCATTCCAGGTCGCATGCGCCATGGGATTCGTCGCGTGACGCCTTCACCATGGGAAAATGCACCTCCACGACCTCTTTTCCGCTGAGGTCTACCGCCTTGCGCGCAATGGAAAGGGCGAGGCTGCTCCCCTCTTCCCTTCCCTTGGGCACCACGATGCAGGAAATTCTTCCGAGAGTCCTCGCGCCCTTCAGGGTCAGCAGTTCCGGGTCTCCCGGCCCCACCCCTATGACATAGAGTTTTCCCGCCTTCATGGCTTTTCTCCACGTATGATAAAGACCGGGTTGAGGGCCTTCAAATATCTCCTTTCTCCCAGCTCTTTTAATCTGGAAACGCTGACCTGGGATAGGTCTATCTGAAAACCACGGGCCTCGAGCTCCCTGACCGCCTCATCGACCGTCTCCAGGGTCACGCAGTTTATCACTATTGCGCCTGCACGCATGCGCTCACCTGTCAGAGCGATAATCGCCGCCAGCGAGCCGCCGCTTCCCCCCACGAATACCCGGTCCGGATCAGGCAGTGAATCTAATGCGTAAGGTGCCTCACCCTTTACAATCTCCATATTGGAAAGGTCGAATTGCCTTTTGTTTTGCTTCATATGGGCGACCTGCTCGTCGTCCCGCTCCACGGCAAAAACTGAGAGTCCCGGAGACAGGCGGGCCGCCTCGATCGAAAGGGACCCCGATCCTGCCCCTACATCCCAGAGCACCCCTTCTGACGGCAGCCTAAGTTTATGGAGTGTTACCGCCCGGACCTCGTCTTTCGTGATAAGTCCCCGGGAATGGCTAAACTCCTTTTCGGTAAGTCCAAACCGTGCTGCGGCGGAGGGAGGCTTTTTGTATGTTTCGGACCCTCTGTCTGGGCCCTTTCCCCCTGCATGGGACCCAAGAAGGATCACTACATTGAGGTCGGAGAAGGTCTTTCCGGCGATCTCTTCAGGTGCTCCTGAGGTGATCATCTCTTGCTCTCCGTATCCCAGCTTCTCACACACAAAAATCTTCACGGGAGGCAGCGCAGGCAGGGCGACAAAGACCTCTGCAATCGCCGTGGGATTATTTGTGCCGTCTGTCAGTATGGCGAGCTTTCCATATTCCGCCAGGAGAGAGGGCAGGTCGGCGAGAGTATAGGCCCTGGTGCCTTTTCCGGGAATTAGTCCCCCGTGAAGGCTCATGAGAAAGGCATCGTCCCATCGCTCCCTGATCCGCGCGAATGCGACCTGGACGCTCGAGAGGTCGGGAAACACCTCGACCCCTTCTCTTCCACATCGGGCGATCACCTGTCTTCCGATCCCGTGGAACATGGGGTCCCCCGACCCGAGAAGGACTATGGACTCTACCTCTCTCTTCCTCTCGATGTAATCAAGGGTTTCTCCCACCCTGTCTATGATCTTCACCTTCCCCTTCACTTCAGGATAGTCCGCATACTTTTGGAAGACTTCAAGAAGCCTGGGAGATGTGAGGATAACATCGGCCGCGCCGAGAATCCGCCGGCACCGCTCGTCAAGAGGTTTATGCCCGATGCCTACTATATATACTTTCTTCGCTGTCACCTATAATCTCTCCTTCATAAGATACGAGATGGGCAATAACGGGAATCCCCTTCGCCATCTCCTCAGCATATTCCTTCACCCCCATACATACCGATGCGAAACCAGGGAAGGGAAAACCGGGGAGCGCGGCCAGCTCCGTATAAAGCTCTCTCGCCGTATTGAACATACGGCCCCCTGGAACGGGGATGCCCATCCTTCTCAAATGATCCGCCCCCTTCTGGGGATCGATGGCGCCGTGACGCACATGGGTTTCCGGGGTAGCCATGGATATTTTCAGCATCTTCGCCCACTGGGCGCTGATATGGATCCTTCTGAAGCCGTGCTCCCGGGCCTTGCCAAGGGAGAAGGCCAGGTAATCGCCCATCATCACATATGCCTCCTCCGGATAAGCATACTTCTTCATGTGGGCCTTCTCCGAAATCCTTCCCACGGAAAGGACGATCTCCGTGCACCCTGCCGCCTTAGCCACATCCATGGACGTGGAGATCGTCGCGGTCCATGCCCCCGCGGACAGGGGCTTCACGATGCCGGTCGTGCCGAGTATGGAGATGCCGCCTATGATGCCGAGCCTTCCGTTCAATGTCTTCCGGGCCAGGGACTCTCCTTCGGGCACGGAGATCGTGATTTCTATCGCCCCCTTATTGTCGGATCCAAAAAATTCCTCCCTTGCCTCCATCACGGCGTCACGGATCATTTTTCTCGGCACGGGCGTTATGGCTGCTTCCCCCACCGCTACCGAGAGTCCGGGTTTGGTGACCCTTCCCACACCCTCTCCGCCCCTGATAAAAATATTCTCCACGCCTTCGCGCATGGTAGCTGTGGCAACGATGGCAGCTTCATTGGTTACATCAGGGTCGTCTCCGCCATCCTTGATTATCGTTGCCGAGGCAGCCGGGCCTGAAGGACCTTTTGTAATAGTAAGGCATCGCGCGAGAAACCGTACTCTATCGCCCGATGGTAGTGGGATCTCCACTTCCGCCCCGTCCGAAAAATTGGGTTTCCTGCCGAAAAGGAGCATGACCGCTGCCTTGGCTGCCGCGGCTGCGCAGGCGCCTGTGGTAAACCCCGTCCTCAGTTTCTTACCACTCGATGCCATGTCTCGCTTTCACGCCCTTTTTCCAATAATGGGTGACCTCTTTCATTTCCGTTACCAGGTCGGCCCTCGTCATGACTTCTTTAGCGGCATATCTCCCCGTGATGATGAGCTCGACATTCTCGGGTTTTTTCTCCATCAGGTCGAGGAGATCGGATAGGCTCACAAGGCCATAGTGGACCGCCACGTTCACCTCATCCAATATGACCACGTCATACCCATCCGATTCCAGGACCGTTCGTGCCTCGCGGAGCGCTTTGTTCGCCCCCTCCTTATCAGCGCCCGTGGGTCCCCCTTCTCCGATCAGTCCCGCTCCGAATTTTCTTATGGTAATGAGGTCGCTCAGGCGTTCCTCTATGATCCGGTGCTCGGCGCACCTTCGGGATTTTACGAACTGGATTATGCAGATTCTCATGCCCGCCCCCGCGGCTCTCAGGGCAAGACCGAGGGCCGCGGTGGTCTTGCCTTTTCCCTCGCCTGTATATACCTGAATGTACCCTTTTTTCATATACCCGTCTTTTCCTTGTCAGGGGGCGGACGGTCAAAGAGACTCACCATCCTCAGGATCTCCCTTCGTGCCTCGCCGATGGTAAGAGGGACCGTATCGAAGGGTATTTTATCTTCATGCTTCAGACGATAGATAAGTTCCGCTATTTGAGGAAGGCGGAGCTTTACCTCCTCCATCTCCTCAGGGGCACCGAATACATCCTCGGGCCTTCCTCCCCTGACGATGGCCCCCTTACTGAGAATATGAAGAGAATCGAGAAAAAGGGGCACAAGGTCTACGCTATGGGTAGCCATCACAATGGTCACCTTCTCTTCGTCGTTTAGTTTCTTGAGGAGGGTCATCATCTTGTACTCGCCCATGGGGTCGAGTCCCGCGGTAGGTTCGTCAAGGAGGAGAATCTCGTGTCCCATTGCAAGAAGCCCCGCAATACAGACCCTCTTCTTTTGTCCGTAGCTCAGGTGGTGAATCGATTTCTCCCCGTAAGGCTCCATTTCGACGGCAATAAGCGCCTCCTTCACCCTCCTCGCTACTTCCTTCTCTTCAAGCCCCATGTTCAGGGGACCGAAGGCAACGTCCTCGAATACCGTGGCGGCAAAGAGCTGCTCATCGGGATTCTGAAATATGAGCCCCACTTTCCGGTAGATATCCCTGGGAGTCAGTTTCCGTATATCCTCCCCGTCGAGACGGACCGCTCCCGCGTGAGTTTTAAGGAGGCCGTCCATCAGTTTCAGGAGCGTTGTTTTCCCCGATCCGTTCGATCCCAGAATACCGCAGAATTCACCCTCCTTCACGTCGAGGCTAATCTCTCCCATAGCCCTCGTGCCGTCAGGGTACTGAAAGAAGTCTATCTTTAAAGCGAGTCTGATCATATCGCCCATAAAAACACCACTGCCGTAAGAAAAAGGGCCGACCCAAAGACTTCCCGTGCCCTGAAGGGTCTGTGCCTCATCATAGGAAGGTTGCCGTCATATCCCCTCCGGGTCATTGCCGAAGCCGTCATCTGGCTATGCTCCAGGGCTTTGAGGGTAAGGGATCCGGCGAGCATGCCGAAGGAGCTCAAGCCCCTCCTTAGATTCGAATAGCCGAGCCTGTTCTTCTGGGCGCAGTAGATGACTATGGCCTCATCGGAGAGCAGGAATATGTACCTGTAGGCGAACATGAGCGTTTCGATAATACCTTTTGGGATCTTGAGCCATGAAAGGGCGGAGATGATATGGGTGAAAGGCGTGGTGAAACTGAGGATCGAGACGACCGATAGGGCGCCGCCGATCCGCGCGGCCATGGCAAGGCCGTCGAGGAGCCCGTCTTTATATCCCGTTATCTTCATCCCCCCAAGGGACAGGTAAAAAAGGGGCTCTTGACCGGAAAAAAAGAGCTTGATAAGAATCAGAACCAGAACCAGGGCAAGAGGTTCCGAGAACCTGAGAGACCACGTTCTTGCGGGTATTCTTAAGTATATGCACATGATGATCATGGCTGTTACGAGAGAAAGGGGGAGAAGGAACCCTTTGGAAGCCACGACAAGCACGAGGATCGCAGCTGCCAGCAGGATTTTCAGCCTTCCGTCCACTCGCTTAAGGATGTGGTCCCGTCCCGGCATCTCCGATAATATGGCCGTCACTTCTTATTTCCTCCTTTACGGGTGCGGCCCATGAGAGACCTCCAGTGGTATCCCGCTACGAACCCGCCTGCCGCCCCCGCGAGAAGGAAGAGAAAGAGAAGAAGGTCGCCCTGGTCCGTGGGAATAAGGCTTCCCCTCGCCTCCCTTCCATGTTCCTTCGCGAACTTTTCCACCACTGTCGTGTCGATCCCCTGCCATTTTTCATTCCCCCATGCGGCGGCATAATGACCCGCGAGAAGGGCGGCCATTATAAGAATGAGGGGCAGATATCTCATCCCTGTCATCGCGCGGCCTCTTCCTGCTTCAGGATATGCATCTTCACCAGCAGGTCCGGTCTTCTTCTCAAGAGCAGCGATATCATGCCGGCTGTAATGGCGCCCTCCAATATGCCCAGTGGAACCTGGGTAGGCACAAAGGCCGCCGCGATTTTGAGGAGAAGCGGAAGAAACGGTCCATCTCCCCTTATGCCCGATGCAAGCTCGACCGAGGTGGTGAAATAGGTCGCCCAATCTGCGCAAAGACCCGCCGCAAAGGCGCAGGCGACCATATTGACCCTTGCCGCCCTCAGGAGCCTGAAAGCCAGATAACCTGTAAAGGAGCCCATAACTCCCATGGAGAAAATATTTGCCCCCAGGGTGCTCACGCCGCCGTGAGAGAGAAAGAGGGCCTGGATAAGAAGAGCGCATGCGGCGACGATCACGCTTATGGAAGGTCCCAGAAGAATAGCCGACATGGCCGTGCCGCATGGATGGGAGGTGGAGCCTACGACAGGCACCGGAACAGGCATGCTTGAGATAATGAATACCAGGGCGGTCACGAGCCCCACAAGGGGCTTGAAAGCCATATCTCCCCCTGCAGCTGCTTTGAGTTTGTAAAGCCCAAGGGCGATAAAGGGCGCAGAAAGGGCATACCAGAATATAGCCCAGTGCCACGGGAGTATGCCTTCCGAAACATGCATGGCATGGACATCGGGCACGAGTAAAAAATAGAAGCCAAAAACAAAGAGTAAGGCCTTTCTCACACTGCCTCCGAAGCCATCTTCAGGAGTGCATTCACGATCGCTACTGCCACCGGCGTCCCGCCTTTCCTGCCCAGGTTCGTGATGTACGGCAAAGACTGGGCAGCGAGCAAGGTCTTTGATTCGAGGGCTTTCACGAAACCCACGGGAACGCCCACCACGAGGGGAGTGAAGGTCCTGCCCGTCCCGTTCGTCAGCACTTCGATCGTCTTTAAAAGGGCCGTGGGCGCATTTCCTATTGCCACGATCCCCACATTTCCCGCGAGACCGCGCTCGATAGAAAGGGCTGCACGGGTATGCCCGGTATGGGCCGAAGTCGCCGCCACCTCCTCATCATTAATGGCGCATCTTACGGCCCCGCCCCACGGCTCGAGAAGTTTCCTGCTGATGCCCGCCCGTACCATCTCAACGTCGGTGACGATATCCATTCCCGCCTTTATGGCTTCAATACCCGCCTTTATTGCGTCCGGACTGAAGCGCAGGGTATCGCCGAACTCCAGGTCTGCCGTCGCATGGATCACCCTTCTGACTACAGGCGCCTGGTCGGAAGGGAACCTGCTTAAGTCGAATTCCCCCGAAATTATCTCGAAACTTCTCTTCTCGATGTCTGCCGGCTTGCCGATCGCGCTCGTGCCGAGTCTCTCGATCACGATCTCCACGAGTTTCTGGTGAGGCCCCAGGGGGTCGGTATAGACGAATTCCACGTGGGGATAGAGATTACGTGCTTCCGCGATCTTCGCGGGTATATCCTTGGTCACATGCATGCCCGCGCTCAGGAAGAAGGGATGGACCGTGATCTTCGAAGCCCCGCCCTTCACGCATTCCGCGATCGACTCCATGATGCCCGGCTTGCCATACTGGAGGTATGCGATCTTGACACACTCCGAGGTGCATGCGGGATGTATGGCGCTGTGAAGGGCAATTCCAAGGGCATCTACATTATTGGCATCCTGCTTCGGGCTGCCATGTCCTATTATCAATATATTTTCCATATTTACCGGCCTCTCTTTCTTGCATTCTCGATAAAAACTTCCGCTATACGGGGATTACTGCCGAAATGGAGATGGATGTAGCTTGCCAGGGTATTGAGGCAGATGAACCCTTCGCCTCCGGAAGCCGCCGGTTCTCCTGAGGCGTTCTCCACGGAATAGACCTTCAGGAAGCCGGGAGCCGCCCCCTCGTCCACAATCTCGGAGTAATGGAACTCGTGACCCCGGGCTGTTTCCCCTTTCCTGCCTATTATACAATCTTCAATGAATGCGACCCTGCGGTACCCGAGCCGCGACCGCCCGCTTTTCATCCTGGTCTTAAAGGGAAATATCCCTGCCATCTCATGAAAGTCCCCCTCGAAATCATAGATGCCTTCCGAGAGGTACATGAGCCCGCCGCACTCTGCGTAGATAGGTCTACCCGCCATTGCCCAATCCTTCACCGCTTTTCTCATGGCGCGATTCCGGCTCAGCTCCGCCGCGTGGACCTCGGGATATCCCCCTCCTATGTAGAGGGCGTCAGCCCCGTCCGGTATCGCCCTGTCCGTAAGGGGGCTGAATCGCACGATCTCCGCCCCCGCGCGCTTCAAGAGGTCGAGGTTATCCTCATAATAGAAGTTGAAGGCCCTGTCATAGGCAACGGCAATGCAGCAGGAATCGCGCTCCTGAAGGGACTCCACGCCCGGCTGCTCTATTCGGCCGAAATCCGCGGTCACCTCCGATTCAAGAAGGGCATCGAGATCGATGAAGCGCTCCACTACTTCCCCGAGCCTGTCGATCTGCCCGGCCTTCATCGGGTTCTCTTCAGCTACCGCCAAACCGAGATGCCTGTGGGGAATCTCAAACTCGAGGTCCCGGGGCAGATAACCCCAGACCGGGATTTGAGGGGTTGCCGCGGCAAGGCGGCGAAAATGCTCCGGGGAGGCTACCCTGTTAAAGATGATCCCCTTGATTGCGACCCCTTTTTCTGCTGCGTGCTCCTTAAAACCTCTCGCGAAAGCAGCCGATGTTTCGGCCATGCCGTATCCGTCAATCACGAGCGCCACGGGCAGGCCCAGCTCTGCTGCAAGGGAAGCGGTGCTGAAGTCGCCGTCAAAAAGGCCCATCACTCCTTCCACCACCACGAAATCCGCATCGAAGGAGTAGGTTTCCAGGCATTCCTTCACGTACGATTCCCCGCACATCCAGAGGTCCAGGTTCCGTGACGGCCTGCCGGTGATCACGCCGTGGAGCCCTGTATCGATATAGTCGGGGCCTGCCTTGAAGGACTGCACCCTGATACCTCTTGCTTTTAAGGCAGCGAGGACCCCGAGGGTCACGGTGGTTTTGCCGCAGCCGCTGTGGGTTCCCCCTATCACTATGCCGCGCATTTCGCCATCTCCTCGAGGAGCCGCAGGTTATGATCCCTGGATTTTACCGCGACCCGCATGTAGGTGCCGTCAAGACCGGCGAAGTTGGAGCAGTCCCTTACCAGTATCCCTTTCCGGGCGAGGGCCGCTCTTACCTCAGCCCCCTTCTCCATTTTCAGGAGATAAAAATTTGCGGCCGAGAGGAGATAAAATATTCCGAGACGCCGGAACCCCTCTTCAAGAATCTTCTTCTCTCCCTCGATTACCCTGAAGGTCTCCCTCCTGTATTCGAGGTCATCGAGGGCCGCGACAGCTGCCTTCTGGGCAAGGGTGTTCACCGTCCACGGCTCCTTAGCGTCCCGGAGCTTCTTCGCAAGGTCCGGAAGCACGGCTGCGTACCCGATGCGAAGCCCCGAGAGGGCGTAAAATTTTGTGAGGGACCGGAGCACCACGAGATAAGGGTTACGCTCCACCTCGTCGATGATCGTCGCGTCGGGACAAAAATCGATAAAGGCCTCGTCCACTATGAGGATGGATCGGCTACGTTTTGCCCCTTCGGCGAGCCTTAGCATCTCCGTCCTTGGAATCAGCCTGCCGGTGGGGTTATTGGGGTTACAGAGAAATGCCATATCACATTGGGACTGAAAACCTTCACTTCCATCCATCGCCCGAAGGAATTCATCGGGGCTCACGTCGAAGGACCTTCCTCTATCTGTCTCATATGAGACAATATGGACGCTCCGGTCCATCTCGCATGCCCTCCGGTATTCGGAAAAAGTGGGGTCAGGGATAAGGACTCTTCGAGGCTTCAATGCCCTTGCGATCAGGTAGATAAGCTCGGTACTCCCATTGCCGCATATAATGCGGTCCTCGCCTATACCGGTCTGTTCGCTGATTTTGAGGCAAAGCTCCCGGGTATCGGGATCGGGATAATGGACGAGCCGCCCCATCTCCCCGATCATGGCTGAACGGGCGCTTGCCGGAAGACCGAGAGGGTTTATGGAGGCACTGAAATCCAGGATCTCCTCCTCTTTCAGGCCATACGACCGGGCACATCGGTAAATATTGCCGCCGTGGTTCTCTCCCATCACATCCCGCTCCTTAAATACCGGGCAAGAACGGCAACACCGAAGGCAAGTATCGCCGTCACCCATACTATTCTCATCTCCTCGTGAATGGCCGGGATAAAATCCTCTCTTGCAGACTCCCCGATATAGGCTTTATTCACGGAGACGCCCTGATACAGGGAAGGCCCTCCCATACGTACGCCCAGGGCCCCTGCCATAGCCGCTTCGGGGATCCCGCTGTTGGGGCTCGTGTGATTCCGCCCGTCCCTTCTCATAGTCCTGTAGGAACGACGGACGGAAGCTACGGACCGGCTGTGCCGATTGCACATATTGAGCACGAAAACCGAGGCGACCACAAGGAGGCCCGTAATCCGGGCGGGTATATAATTAGCCAGATCATCGAGCCGCGCCGATGCCCATCCCAGGTGAAGATAAGTTTCATTTTTGTATCCCACCATGGAATCAAGGGTATTGACCGCCTTGTATGCCATGGCAAGAGGCAGCCCTCCCAAGGCAAAATAGAAGACCGGCGCCACCACCCCATCGGAGAGGTTTTCCGCAAGGGTCTCCATGGCCGCGGTGAGCACCTCTTTTTCCGTAAGATTCTCCGTGTCCCGCCCCACGACCATACTTAAATGCCGTCTCGCCTCAGGGATATTTCCGGAATATATGGCGCGCACCACGAGGAGCACGGAATCTATGAGGCCCCTGAAGGCGATCGTGGTGGCGATGAGATAGACAAAGAGCACGCCTCCCACAATGGCGGATAGATTGCCCGTGATCCAGAAGACCGTTTTCTCGAGAGCATATGTCACTGCCAAAACAGAGAGGACGAGCCCTCCCGCCAGGAGCATGCCAGCCCGTTTCAGTTGTCCGGGCGTCCCGCATTTCTTCCGGAGGAAGGCTTCCGCGTATGCAATCACCCTCCCCATGAGCCTCACCGGATGAGGAAGCCACAGAGGGTCTCCTATGGAAAGGTCCATAAAGAAAGCGAGTATGAGGGCCTGCCACTCCGTCATAGGTGAAGAAGCTCCTCTATAAAGGGTATGTCCATATTTTCCTCCACCATGCGGGCGAGATTGTCTATTCCCTTTTCCCTGGCTGCGCCATAATCAATGCAGGATTGCAGGGGCTCGAGGCCTCTCATCCTCCGGACGGTATCGAGCATATCCCTTCTGAAACGATCGTTATCGAATATCCCGTGGATATAAGTGCCCCAGCAGTTGCCCTTACGGGAGCCGTCGGCATATTCCTCGATGTCCCTTCCGGGATTCCCGCCTCGGGAGAGAGCCTTCACGCGAAAAAGTCCGACCTCCCCCACACTCTCTCCCATGTGGATCTCATATCCCGAAAGAGGACCAAGGCCCTTTTGCCCCCAGCCGGTCCCCGCGGGCGTCGCTTCCACCCTGCGAGTCCGCTTTTCCGGTCCGAATAGGGTATCGAGATCGAGAAGGCCGAGTCCGTCCGTCTCAACACAGTCACTCTCCACGCAGCCGGGATCGTGGATTTTTCTTCCCAACATCTGGTAACCGCCACACATTCCCATTACCATGGCGCCCTTGTCTCGCGCCTTCCGCACGCTTCCGTCGAGGCCCAGTTGTCGCATATAGGCAAGATCCTTCATGGTGTTCTTCGTGCCGGGAATGATCACAAGGTCCGCGTTTTCAATGTCGGAGCCGCTCGCGGAAAAACTGATCTCCACGTCCGGTTCGTGGTAAAAGGGATCGAAGTCGGTGAAATTGGAGATGTACCTGAGCCGTACCACCACTACCCGGATGGGCGCCGCGGAAATTCCGGTCCTGTACTTCGGGCTCTGAGAGAGGGCCATGCCGTCTTCCTCAGGCAATCCCAGGTCCGATACGTAAGGCAGCACGCCGATGACCGGGACTCCTGTCTTTTTGGTGATCATATCGAGGCCCGGCCTCAATATCTCCACGTCCCCCCTGAATTTATTGATCACAAAGGCTTTGATCCATCTGCGGTTCTTCCCCACGAGCTTTACGGTCCCGTAGAGAGAGGCGAAGACCCCACCCTTGTCAATATCTCCCACGAGGATTACCGGCGCCTTCGCGTGCCTCGCCATTGCCATGTTCACTATGTCCACATCCATGAGGTTGATTTCAGCGGGACTGCCTGCCCCCTCAATCACAATTATATCGTATGCCTTCGAGAGCCTCGAATAGGAGTCCCTCGCCGCTTCCCATGCTTCTTTTCTGAAGGCATAATATTCGGTGGCCTTCATGGTGGAATGGACTTTTCCCTGGAGGACGACCTGAGACCCCATCTCTCCCGAGGCCTTGAGCAGGACCGGGTTCATGTGGACGGAAGGCTCTATCCGCGCTGCTTCAGCCTGGAGGGCCTGGGCCCTTCCGATCTCGCCCCCTTCCATGGTCACATAGGAATTGAGGGCCATGTTCTGCGACTTGTAGGGCGCGACGCTCAACCCCTTGTCACGGAAAATCCTCAACAGGGCCGCGGCAATGAGGCTCTTTCCCGCACCCGAGCCGGTCCCCTGCACCATCAGCGCCTTAGCCATGGATGACCTCCCCTCCGGCCCGGTATCCACTCCCCCGGCACTTCGTCTTTCGTCGCTCTTTCCCTATGTGTACCCATAACATCTTCTAATCCGACGCTTCCGATACTCCCGCCTCTTCAAAGGTAGCCATCTCTTTATATACCTTCAACCCGCCTTCAATGAGAAGCATTGCGAGCGCACCTCCCGTGCCTTCCCCGAGACGTAAGCCCAGATCGATTATAGGCGTGAGCCCCATGGTCTCCAGCATGAGCCGATGACCTTGCTCGACCGAATTATGGGCCGCGAATATATAATCTTTCACGTGAGGCTGGAGGGCATATGCGATAAGGGCTCCGGCGGTAGAGATGAGCCCGTCCACGACAACCGGGATGCGGTGAGATGCGGCGCCGAGGATAAGTCCCGCGATGCCCCCTATCTCCGCCCCGCCTACTTTCATGAGCACGTCAATACCGTCTTTGGGGTCCGGCTTGTTGACCCGGATGCCCTCTTTTATGGCGGCAATTTTCTTCGACAAACCCTCATCCGAGACACCCGTGCCCCTTCCCGTCACCTCGGAAGCCTCTCTTCCTGTAATGACTGCGGCAATGGCGCTCGAGGGGGTAGTGTTTCCTATACCCATATCGCCGGTGCCCATCATTTTACACCCCTTCGACGCATAGGTATCCGCGAGCTCTATACCTGCCTCCAGGCATTGAACTGCCTCCTCCCGGGACATGGCCGGTCCCCTGACGAAGTTCCTCGTCCCCTTCATCACCTTCCGGTCAACGAGCCCCTCAATTCCCCCGAAATCAAAATCCACGCCCATATCCACGATCACTACCTCTGAGCCGGCGTGTCTCGCCAACACGTTGATACCCGCGCCGCCGGCAAGAAAATTTTGCACCATCTGAGGCGTAACCTCCTTGGGGTAAGCCGACACGCCTTCCTCCACGACCCCGTGGTCTGCGGCGAAAACGAAAATCACCTTCTTGTCGATCACCGGCATGGGATCTTCCGTGATACCCACTATTCTACGGGCAAACTCTTCGAGCCGGCCCAAACTACCGACCGGCTTGGTAAGGCTGTCAAGGCGAGCCTGTGCCGTAGCCTTCCATTCTTCTTTTACGGGTGTGATGCTCTTGATGGTTTTCTGTAACAGTTCCATTCTTCCTCCTCCCGGGATATTGTGTCTCCTGTGCCTTGCGGCCTTGTGGACCCTTTCTCTTCATTACTGCTCCCGTGAGCCGGACAACGCGACAGCCCCCATTGAGGACAGTCGCAGGTAAAGGTCTGAAACAAAAAATCCTCAAGGCGGAAACGCCTTGAGGATTGCACCCTGTTTACTTTATCCTCTTCCTCCGCGGGAACTCTGCCCTTCCTTTCGCATGAAGCGGAAAGACAGCATTCTTCAGGCAGGTCTTCTGGCTCCCGGTTCGTCCTACTCGCCTGCCTTCCCAAATCGCGTTCAGTGGCTCACTTGGCTTTCGTCCCCGGTTACAGCGGCGGGACCGCTCCCGATTGAGATCCTGACGATCTTTCACGGGATTCCCTATTATGCCTTTCGGCACCCGAAGTACTCAATATATAGCACTGCTCCCTAAAGGTGTCAACAAGAATGACGGGTGAGGCACGAGATTTCCTTTTCGTCCATCCAGTCGGACGATAACGGTAATTCGTTTCGTGACATCGCAGGGTGAAGCCCCTGCCTTTATACTTCTACATAGGCCGCCGGGAAGCTCCACAGGGGGCCTCTCTGTTGGACCATCCCTTATGGTTAAAGGCGCCGCTTATGCGTTATTTCCCCACCTCTTCAACCATCGTGCCTTTACATCGGGATTTACCGTATACATGGGGAATTCTCCTTTCAGTGCCTGCACGACCTGCGTCATCGGTCTTCTGTAAAGGTCGACCTGAGAGGTGAGGGAATGCCACGCGCTGTGTCCCGTCAGTATCACATTCGGGAGTGAAAGGATCTCGTCATTAAGTGGTATGGGCTCTTCTTCGGTGACGTCTATCCCTGCTCCCGCAATAAGACCCTCTTTCAAGGCACGGACGAGGCCCTTCTGGTCGACGCATCCGCCACGGGACGTATTGATGAAATAGGCAGTCCGTTTCATCTTCTTGAATTGATCGTAGCCGAAGAGATGGCTCGTCTCGGTGGTGAGAGGGGTATGGGTGGTGATGAAATCCGATTTTTTAAGGAGGGTGTCGAAATCGACCGGCGTGACGCCCCTGCTTACCATAACCGGTCCCAGTACATAAGGGTCGTAACAGATCACCCGCATGCCGAGTCCCCGGGCCTTGAGAGCAGTCACCGTCCCGATCTTGCCCATTCCCACTATTCCCAGTGTCTGCTCCTGCATGCGGAACATAGGGTGAATAATATCATTCAACGCTTTTTTGTCAACCGTATACGCCGTGCCGCGGGCATGCACGTCTTTG
>DASXUJ010000071.1 GCA_036504895.1 Syntrophorhabdaceae bacterium | reverse complement strand
CGGTGTAAGCCGCCCGTAGGTCTCGTCATTGATCATAAGGACGGGTGAAAGGGAGCAGCACCCCAGGCACGCGACCTTTTGGATCGTGAATAAGCCGTCGTCCGTCGTCTCGTCATTGCCTATCTGCAGCTCGCTTTCCAGGGTCCTGATGAGGACGGTGGAGCTGTTCACATGGCATGCCGTGCCGTCGCAGATCTTGATGATGTTTTTGCCCATCGGCTTAAGACGGAATTGTGAGTAAAAAGTAATGACCCCGTAAATGTCAGCCGAAGGTATGCCCACCACCTCGCTTATATGATCGATCGCCGATTCGGGAATATATCCGTACGTCTCCTGTGCAGATTGAAGCAGAGGTATGAGGGCGCCCTTTTCACCCTGATATTTCCACAACTCAATCTTGAAATTTGAAAAATCATTCCTGCCCTGATCCTTCTTTACGTTTTCCAGCGCCATAATTCCCCCTAATGATTTATAATCATAGGCTTAGACAGCCTACCAATAAACAGGACCGGCTCCACCGGGAGCGAAACACGAAAGATGAACAGCCCTCGATATTCTCCGCTTTCGCCATGGGTGGAGCAGGACCTCTGCAGGTTTCCCTTCTCTCTCACGCTTCGAAAAGTGTGATTATGGGCCATTCCTTGATCCTCAACACCCCATCAAGGGACTTAAACTTATTGCGGATGGTATTCTCGATTTCAGCGAAACTGGTCCCTTTCATCAATGCAACGATATCGTATTTTCCTCTTGTATAATCACAGTACACGACTTGGTCGTTAAAGTAAAGTACAGGATAAATTCCTTCCAATTTTTCCTTCTCTATCTCCAATGTCACATAGGAAGAAGCCCTCACCCTTGCTTTCTGGTCACCGTACATTTCGCCCTCTGCCTTGTCCTTACCCAGTGCTTTATCTACCGAGCCCATAATATTGATCACGCTCTCATCGAATACAGGAGTCTCTACGGAAAGAAACGAGGCATCTGCCACACCGGGTACCGCCTTGATTGTGGTCTCTATTATTTCTCTGACTTTATCGTTCGATTCTGCCTGGACCAGAAGGATGAGATCGTAATCGCCTCGTATGGCATCGCAGTATAGGACGTCTTCCTGAAAATAGAGGGACCGGTACACGTCCATCAGGTTTGCGGAAGGCGTCAGCGTGACAAGGGCATAACCCGTGACCGACTCCTTTGGGGCGATCGCATTTGTCGCGGTCTCTTCGGGGGCTTCAACTTTAGCCGCGGGGGAAATGGATGCGAGAAGGTCCGTCAGGTCATCCATGGTGAAAGGCTTCTCCAGATAAGCCTCTGCTTTCTGCGATTTCACTTCCTCTGCGGTCGCTTCATTCCCGTAGCCCGTGATGACGATCACAGGAAGATCGGGGTAATTGAATTTGATGACTTTAAGGAGCTTAAGTCCGTCAATATCGGGAAGTCTCACGTCCACAATTGCATAATCAAGGGCGACCTGGTTCTTTTTAAAAGTTTCCAGGGTATGAAGGGCTTTCATGCCGTTCTCACACGGCTCGGTGCGGTAGCCCCTCTGCATGAGCCCCATTGCTACCGTTCTCCTAAGGGAGGCTTCATCGTCGATCAACAATACGCTCTTTTCCATGATGGTCACTCCTTCAAATATTGATATCCCTCGCGGGAGAAAATCCCTCTATGCCGGTTGTGCAGCCCTGGATGCAACAACCTTGCTGCGGTCAGGCGCATCATCAAGGTAGTACGCGCATGAGACCGTAATTTTCGGGTTTGCACCCGGGACCTCACCGAGTCCGATGGCGCTTCCCATATCACCTCCGCAGGACCGAGAGTCCGTCCTACGCCCTTTCACGTCCGGATCAGATCTACTGAACCAATGCGATCAGGCTAATGTGAAATATTTCGCATGAATTTGTTTAATAAATAGCAATAAATATGCCACTAAGTCAATACTATTGTTTTCAGTATCTTATAAAAAAGGGGGGCTTTGAATCAATGATCTTCACTGTTAACAAACTTTACAGTAAATCGTAGAGAATTAGGAACTGCAGTCTTTTATGAAACTGTCAACAATTATTACACCCATCAAAACTGAACACGGCCGGAGGCGCCTGGGCTACCCTGGTTGGAGGGGTATTCTGTCACAGGAGCGACTACAACCGTCGCTCCCCATGTGATTACATCATAATTCAGAATTCGGCGATAGAAAGAGGGGAGGCCAACGGGTACATTAGACAAGAGATCAGGTGCGGGGAAGGGAGTCCGCAAATCTACCGTTCCTACAATTTTATGGTCAGGAGGTCCGTGCAATGAAGGCAGGGTATGTCGCGGGGCCGGGTGAGAATCGCGATTCTTTCAGGATGTATATGCGTGAGATAGCAAAATTCCCCCTTCTCACAAGAGAAGAGGAGATCGAACTGGCCGAGCAGGTGCGACATCGGAAAGATACGGACGCCGCAAAGAAACTCGTATTGGCCAACCTCAGGCTTGTAGTGAAAATAGCGATAGAATACTCGAATTTCCGCGCAAATCTGGCCGACCTCATTCAGGAAGGAAATGTGGGGCTCCTCCGTGCCGTCTGGCGGTATGACCCTCAAAAAGGAACTAAATTCGGAAGTTATGCGCTCTTCTGGATACGGGCGTATATGCTGAAATATCTCATGGATTCCTGGAGTATAGTGAAGATCGGCGCCAAGGACAGCCAGAGAAAACTCTTTTATAACTTGAAAAAGGAAAAGGAAAAGCTCGAAAGAGATGGGATCGTTCCATCTTCTCAACTCCTGGCCACCCATTTCAATGTGAGCGCGGCGGAAGTAGAGGGTATGGAATTGAGGCTTTGCGGTGGAGATATATCACTCGAAGCTCCCCCTTATGAGGGTGCGGAAAAGCTCATGGACACCCTCGATAACGGGGATAGCATAGAGGATGCGGTAGCCGAGAACGAGTTGAAGGTAGTGCTGCAACAAAAACTTTCGGAATTCCGGGTTTTGTTGACGGAAAAAGAACGGTTTATTCTCGACTCGAGAATATTGGCTGAGGATCCTCTTACACTGAGAGAGGTCAGTGAGCGCTTCAAGACCTCAAAAGAGAGAATAAGAAAGACGGAGCTGAGAATCTCGAGCAGGCTGACAAAGAGCCTGCGGTCAAGCGGTATGGGACCTCAAATTCAGATGTACCAGTGAATAGTTTTGCGGTCCGTGAGTTACTAAATTAGTCCTTCGAGGTCCCGAGGCGCCTTTGTTTTGTACTGAAGAAAGGCGCCTCGGGACCTCGCATCAGTTTTACGTACCTTCATTCATTCTTGAATATCAGATACCATCGAACCATCCGGACACGACGTGTCCCGGATACACGCTGCATCGATGAGTGTTTACGTCAAAAAATCAAGAGAGTGCCTTCCGATCGGGCATTCGGAGGGCACTCTCGAGATCCACTTCTCCGATATTTAAGGGGTTATTTCTTTCACCTCTTTTCTTCCCATCGGTTATTCTCCGTTACCGGCGTCGGACTCCTCACCCTCAGACGGGTCAGCGCCCTGTCTGATCGAGAAATTTGCAGTGACACCGATCGCGGCATTCATCGTTACAATGCAGCTTTTCGTGCCTGAACAGCCTCCGCCCGACCAGCCCGTAAAGAGTGAGCCCCTGCCGGCCCTCGCTCTCAGAACCACTCTTGTATCGGATCTAAAGTCCCTGGTGCATGTGCTGCCGCAAAGGATGCCTGAAGGGGCGCTAACCACAACCCCTTCGGCCGGACCCGCCTTTGTGACGGTCAACGGGAAAGTCGTGCCGAGGGTTACCACTACCGAGCGGGCCCTGGTGACCTTCGAAGTTATGTAGGGATTTGCGGTGCGCACACGCCTTCCGTTATCGGTGATCCGGACGATTTCATATCCTCCATCCGGGCTTATGGCAATCGAAGCGGTCTGCCCGTGTCTCACCTGCTGGGTCATCGGATTTACGGTTCCATGACCGCCGGAGATGACGGCGCTGACCGTATATTCCTTTGCAACAAAGGTAGCAGTCACGTACGCGTATTGGTTCATTGTCACGACACATCTCTTTGTTCCCGTACAACCGCCCCCGGACCAGCCGGCAAAGTAGGAATCGTTTTGGGGCCTCGCGGTAAGGGTCACCTTCCTGCCGTTATTGTAGCTATATGCGCATTTCCCGCCGCAATTAATGCCTGCGGCCACAACCCTTCCTGTGCCCGAGCCTGTTTTTTCAACCGATAGCATCGCTTTGGTCGAAAAGGTAACCACCACGTTGCGATCGGCAGTTACATTGCTCATGGCATAAGGACCGACGACACGCATCGATACTCCGTTATCGGTGATAGCTGACGCGTTATATTTCGGGTCAGGAGTGATGGTAATCGACCCGGAAGCCCCATGGCTCACCCTCTGGGAAGCAGGGGTTACCCTACCGTGACCGCCCGAAACCGAGGCGGTAATTGTGTAAGAGTTGATGGTGAAAATAGCAGCTACAGACCTGTTGCCGTTCATAACTACGGTGCACGTGGCGCCCGACGTCGAATCGCACCCGGTCCAGCCGGCGAAGGTTGAGCCTGCATTCGCGGTGGCTGCGATTGATACCAGGGCGTTGGGAGCATATTCGCCGGAACAGACGGCGCCGGTGCAGGTAAGTCCCGGTGCGGAAAAAGTTCCGGTCCCTGAGCCGGCTGTGGTTACATTCAATAGAAAGGTGCCCGTCGCAAAGGAGACTTCCACCCTATGGGACGCGCCGAGGTTTTTAATGACATAGGGAGTGACCACGGCGACCTGCGACCCGTTGTCCATTATTTTTGAAACGTGATATTGTGCATCCGGTGTGATGGCTATAGTAGCAGTAGAGTTATAGTCGAGGACCTGAGTATTCGGGGATACTGTCCCGTGTCCGTTGGTCACTGTGGCGGTAACGGTAAAGGCGCCTCCCCGCACGGGCCACACGTACCGGGTTTCGGTCTTCCCTCCCGTCTCTTCGGTACCGTTCCCCCCCACACAGGTTTCACAGTTATGCATGTTAATGGTCCAGACACTGGTAGGCAGGGTCTCTATCGTCGTGGATGTCCAATATTCGCCCGGCCGCACATTTTCAAATAGGTGGCCCGCCGGAAGGGGTGGGTTATATTGGGAACGGTCAATGAGACTCCCCAATTCCCACCTGTTCGGAATTCGCCAGTCGGAATGGCCGAGATAGCTGTTGGAATTCAGGCATTGCGCATAGGCAAGCGCTTCAGGCCATGTCATGATTGTCCCTGTTTTGCACCCAGCCGGTCCCGGTGCATTGCTGTTTCTGGACCAGGTGAGCCCGGTCAGGTTATCATGTATTGTTCCGTTGCCTCCATCGCTGAACCTCGGCGATGGCCACAGGATACCCCTCTCGAAATATCCGTCGTCGAAACTGTGAAAGCTGTCTGTTTGTCCTGTCTTCCATATATTGAGTAGATATGAAGGATCGACCGAATCCTGGGTCCCAAGCCTGACAGGCCATATGCTTGCGGCGCTTTCATAGGGGAGCCAGGTCACGGCCCATTGATCCAGCCAGCCGATAAGTGCCCGTTGGGCAGTCTCCGGGCATGAGGTTGAGCTCCAGTACTTGTAGCCGTTTGCTGAATACCCTATGTTAAAACCTTCGGTCTTGAGCCAGTTCACCGGGTCGTCGCTGCCGAGATTGATCAGGGTTGCCAGTTCGTTTACGTTAGGAAGGCGCCAGTCGTTATAACCCAGATGGTTATTATTATTCAGACAGGTCACAAAATCAATGGCATCGCTCCACGCCGTGTTATCTCCCCCACCGCATATGGTCGAAAGAGGACTCACGTCCCTGATCCACATAAGGCCGGAAAGGTTGTCCTTCATAATTCCGGGGGAACTGCCCGTAAAACGGGGTGCGGGCCATCCTGCGCCTGCCTGGAACTCCCCGTCCTGTCCGGTACCGGCGCAGCCGATCGTGGCGCCGAAGGTATCGAAGCAGCTCGTCTGTGCCGTCTGTGGCAGATATGTTGCGCCCGCCCCATGTGCAAGGGATACCGCACCAAACAGAATGATCGTCGCAAGAATCCATAGTCTCTTCATAAAGCCTCCTCGGAGATACGTCATGTGGCAACAAGAAATGAGACCTGCCTGTCCTCTGAAGTAAGGTAGTCGTATTCAGCTATGCTTTCTATAGCCGCATCACGGAACGTGATGTAACCGCAATCCCATGTACGGTGTAGTTCCAACTACGACAAAGCAGCAGATATGGTGAAGGTGTCACATCTCTGCAATTCACTCACTGTGCCGTCTCAAGAGATATGTAGCACCCCTTCCCGGCGTGTATGGGAAACTTTACCTGTCGCGGCGTTAACATGGATACCTTCACCCGGCGGAACTGTCGTCCTTCGCCTGTATTCAATCGCCCCCGGCGTCACAGCCTCCGGTTCAATTTTCTCGGCAGAAGGCTGCTAATCTCCTCCGCCTCCCGATAGATGATGCTCACGTATGAGAGAGTGGCTTGCAGGTTGTCGCGCAGTTTCACGGCAAAGCCTTCCAGGGGGACCATCCTGTTGATGATGGCGTCTCTGAAGTGCTGCAGCAACAACGTCTCCCGGCCCAGAATAATATTCAGGAACTCGGCCACTTCCAAGCAGAATTGTATCTCATCCTCATCGAACCTCTTTTCATGAACCGCATCCAGGACTATTATCTCCGTCCATTGCTCATCATCTTCATAGCGAAGCGGCAAATATGCAATTTCCGAAATATCCGATTCTTTGATGATCTCCTTAAAATACTGGGTACGGGGGTCATTCCTTGGGTCGCTGATAATCATAACCAACCCGGTTCCAACCGCATCCTCTATATCGGGATGGGACGAAAGGGAGAGTTTTTGATGCAATTTCCATTCGTACTCATTAAGAGGGACACCGGCTACTATCTCACAGGAAATGTGTGTCTGCCCGTCTATCTGCTCCTGTCCGATTCCAAACACCACGCACCGCTCCACCCCCATAATACTCGAGAGCTCCTCAATAATATCCTGTTTGGCGTTTACTGTGGGATCGGTAAGCCCTTTTCGCAAACTAAGAATGATAGTCCTCATCATCCTTAAAAAAGACTTTCTTTCAATCATGGCGGTCGCCCTCGTCAGGTCTGCTCACGAAAATTCCACATCCTCTTTCTCCGTCTCCCCTATTCTTCTCCGAACAAGACTACAATGTCGATACCCGGCGAAAATGATTACACTACAGCTAATTAAGCATAATCGTTCCGACTAACCCTGTCCGTCGCAAAAGAGGGAATAAGATCGTAAATGATTTAAGGATGGCGAGAGTACTCATTCCCGTGACATAGGAGGAAATCCATCGGGACTTCTGATAGGAAATATTCGTGGTAAATTTTTCAGGCGAAGAGAAGCCGGCCTACATGTTACCCCTTGCATGAGCAGGGGGGTCCGTTATACGCAGGGCGCTACTGAGTCAAACCTCGCGTTATGGCGTAGTGCATTAATTGACTGGTGCCTTTTACACCGAGCTTCTGCAGGATACGGGCGCGATAAGTTCGCACAGTATCGGCGCTCAGGTGAAGGTCCTGTGCTATTTGATTCACTGTCTTGCCCTTGCCGATCAAAACCAGCACCTGCAACTCCCGGACCGAAAGTTTCTCATGAGGGGCTTGCTCGGCATAAGTTTCGAAATCGAGGAGCAGTTTATCCGCAAAAGCAGGACTCACGTACCTTTTTCCGGAAAGGACTTTACGAATTCCTTCCACCAGATCGCCGGCAGCGGTCCTTTTTGAGATATAACCGTATGCACCTGCTTTGATCGCACGGATTGCATAATCCTCCTCGGGATGCATGCTCACGATAAGAACAGGCAGCTTCGGCGTTTTCTTCTTTATCTCTTCCAGCACCTCAATGCCGTTTATGTCCGGAAGGCTGATATCAAGAAGGGCGATATCATACTGGTTTTTTTGTATATTTCGCATGAATTCATAACCCCTGGAGAATTCGTCGATCGTGACGCCGTGAAAATTTGCGAGGATAATTTCCTTTAGACCACCGCGGACGATAGGGTGGTCATCTACAATAGCAAAACGAACCATTTATTATGCCTCCACCATCGGTCTGCCGGTAAGTCCTCTTTCTCCGCCACCCGAGCCGGCATACCGGGGTGCCGTCATAGAGCCTTTCGAGGATACCCGTCGGCCCCAAACTTATCCCTCTCCAAAGCCTTTCACCGTCCGGTCCCCCTCTGCCCTGTGCCCGAAGGCTTATCTGCCCCGGCCGGTCTGAAAGACCATGTCCCGGAGTAGATGATGCAATCGCTCCGGCTCCACGGCCTTACTGCAGTGCGCCAGCTTATAAACATCTACCATAAATTGTGAGCAGCGTCGCCTCCTCTTGCAGGTTCCGGTGTTTTCGTCCATCAAGAGAGGTCGCCTTGCCCGTATGAACTTTAATCAGGCGATATTGTATTGTCAAGGTCTTGGGTAATGGTTTCAATCGAAAAACGATTACCTTGTTCTTCTCGAAAAGTTTAGTCCCCTACCCTAAAACGACCACAAAATAATGTAGGCTTCGGTGACAGACGCAATCTATGGTTTGCCTTATGATAATTGTAGCGCTTTTACGGTCGGAACCGCAGGGAGGACGGGAACACCTGATAAATCCGGATGAATCGAAAAGAGACCTCTCCAGTCGGAAGAACCTTAATAAGGTGTTTAAACAGGAAAGGGCCGGAAGCGAGTGCGACAGGATCCCCGCCGAAGCGCCATCCGAGTAACCAAGTATTAAGCCGAACACCTGCCGGTGCAGGCAAAAAGATCTACCGATCAGGCATAACAGCAGCATTACAGCAGTACCGCACGATAAGTCGATAGGTTCTTCGGTAAGGGATGGGACCATACTTTTCGGGAGGCATGGAATGAAGACGGTGTCGGCAATTAATAAAGCCCACGGCAAGATATCGGATGGGGTCACGACGAGGGAAAGAGGTGAAGGTTTGGGGATCGGCTTGCCGATTGTCTACCGAATCGCAAAGGAGCATCATGGAGGCTTCGATATAAAAAGTGCCGTGGGAGAAGGCAGGAAAGTAAACATATACCTTCCGCTCGCCGAGTGCGATCGCGAAAAAGACAGGGGCAATCGTTCGGGCCTCATATTGAATGACGGGGACTCCCGGAGAATAGTCTAACCGAGGGTTGGCAAAAATGCGTTTAACTATTTTCTCCCGATTAATTTTCGGTTACCTGTCCATAATACTTATTATGGGTGTTATGGATGCCTATACAATCACAAAGCTTCATCGTTTAAACAGTGAAGTCTCCAAGATACTGGATATTGACGAGCGCATTCTGGAATTGAAGCGCAGACTCACCGGCTCCATCATATCTCAATCAGGCTATGAACAAAAATACTTCATCACAGGCGATCCTGTGTTCCGCGAACAATTTGCGGCGAGAACTAAAGATTTCACCGAATCTCTGACACAGGCTTCGGCATTGGCTGATACCGATCAAAAAAGAAACTCTCTGACCGCCGCAAAATCGGAGTATGAAAAGTACCAGGCCTTGGTAGACCGGAAAATGCGGCACAGGGAAATGCGACAGGACCTTACCGAAAGCAGGCGCACCCCCGAGGAGGAGAAGGTGGTGGGACGGATTTTGACGGAACTGAACGCCCTAGAGTCTTTCTCCAGGGCCGATATCCATCACAGGATGAGCACGCTGAGGGAAACAGCCCATTCGGCTACTAAGGTAACGGTATTCATGGTGATAATAACCGTGCTCCTGGCAATCGCCACGTCCATCACGGTAACTCACCACATCACGAGTCCCTTGAAGGTCCTTATCCAGAAAACAAAGGAAGTGTCCAGGGGCATATTCAGGGGAGGTCTCAGAATCGCATCGCCTCCCGAAGTGTCCGAACTGGCCGATACTTTCGATCTGATGTGTACAAAACTGAGGCAGGTCGACAAAATAAAGTCCGAGTTCTTCTCGGATATATCCCATGAATTGAGAACGCCCCTTACCGCCATAAAAACAGGCATCAGCCTTCTCAAGCAGAGCGGCAGAGGCCCTATTACGGAAAAACAGGAAAGACTGCTCACCATTCTCTCCGAAGAATCGAACCGCCTGATCGATCTTGTCAATACCGTGATGGACCTTTCAAAAATGGAAGCCGGGATGATGGCCTACAATTTTCGTGAAGAACACTTCATCGCATTTATCGAACAGGTGATAACGGAAATGACGCCCCTTTTCGAAGCCAAAAAAATACACCTCCGGACAGACCTGAACAGAAGCGTCCCGCCCATGCAGCTGGACCGCGAGAGGATCCTTCAGGCGCTGAGGAATCTGATCGGAAACGCGGTTAAATTTACGCCAAATGGCGGGCAAATATCGATTGCAGCCGGTCCGAAGGAAGGAAAGGTTGCCTTTTCCGTACGAGATTCAGGTCCGGGCATACCGAGGGAGAACCTGGATACCATATTTGAAAAATTTCATCAGGCCCCTCTCAAGGCCTCGGAACGCGTGAAAGGTACGGGGTTGGGTTTGGCCCTTGTCAAGCATATCATAACATCTCACGGAGGTACGGTATGGGCCGAAAGCGAAACCGGCCAAGGCAGCGTCTTCACATTTGTCTTGCCCTGCTGACGTGCCTGGGTCTCTCGATCACGAGCTGCACTTCTCCCTCCGCCATGGGAGCTCCGCCCCCTTCGAAGGCCGCCACACCGGAGGTGGCCGGCGAGCAACAGCCTGCCGGAGCCCGAAGACATCTCCTCCTGGCCAGAAAATATCTCTCCAAGGGTAACTACAGGGCATCAATTCGGGAGAATGAAACGGTGCTCTCCTTGTCATCGGGCACCCCTCCCGCAGACGAAGCCCTCTTCAACCTCGGTCTGATTTATGCCGATCCGGGCTATAACAACAGGAATTACCAGAAGTCGATCACCTACTTCAGGCAAGTCTCAGCTCATTATCCTCAAAGCGAATATGCCCGTACGGCAAAGATATTGACGGAAGCTCTCCATGAGATTGTTCGCATGCGACAATCGATGACGGAAGCTCTCAAAGAAAATGAACGTCTCCATAAGATTTTGGAAGAATCGAAGAAAATCGATGTCGAGACCGAAGAAAAAATAAGAGGAAAGGCGAGGTAGGCGAACTCTATGGCCGTGGGAAAAATACTTGTAGTGGATGACGAGAAGAATATTGCCGAGCTGATCGCCATGGGACTCGAAGCAGCGGGGTACGAGGTCACGACCGCCGCCGACGGGGTAGGGGCAATCGCAAAAGCCCGGGAACAGGTCTTCGATGCGGCTGTCGTCGATCTCCAATTGAGAGACACGGACGGCATAACTTTGATGAAGGAAATCCATCTTACTATCCCAGGCATACCCGTTATTATCCTCACCGGGTACGGCAGCATCGAAAACACGGTAAAAGCAATGAGAGAAGGCGCCTTCGGCTATCTCACCAAGCCCTACGAGCCCGAAGTTCTTTTCTTCGAGATTCAGAAGGCAATTGAGAATACCCGTCTCTCCACCGAAATCGAGCGGCTCAAGGGGCTGCTCAAAATAAAGACCGATTTCGCGGGAATCATTGCGAGAAGCGACAAAATGCGCCAGGTATTGGAGGCAATCGGCCGGATAGCCAAAATGGATGCGACGGTCCTTCTCCTTGGCGAAAGCGGCACGGGAAAGGATTTGATCGCCACCACGATTCATCTCGCAAGCGAGAGAAAAGACAAACCTTTTGTGGCCATCAATTGTGCCGCCCTTCCTGAAGCCTTACTTGAAAGCAATCTCTTCGGCCACGAAAAAGGGGCCTTCAGCGGCGCGATAAAGGAGGCGAAGGGCCTCTTCCAGCAAGCTCACGGCGGCACTATATTCCTCGATGAAATTGGAGATATGCCTCTTTCGATCCAGGCCAAGATCCTTCGTGTGATAGAGGAACGGCGGTTTCGACCGGTGGGAAGCGAGAGGCTGGTCGAGGTCGATGTAAGAATTGTGACCGCGACCAACAAAAATCTGGAAGAGGAGGTAAAAAAGGGGACCTTTCGTGAAGATCTTTATTACAGAATCCATGTCATCCCAATAGTGCTCCCGCCGCTGCGGGACAGGAAAGAGGATATCCCACCCCTGGTCGAGCGCTTCATCGAAAAAACCAGGGTTCAAATGAAAAAAGATATCAAGGGGCTGACGCCCCAGGCGATGCAGAAGCTCATGTTCCATGATTGGCCCGGCAATGTGCGTGAGCTTGAAAACATCATAGAATATGCCGCCGCGATGACGGACAAGGAATTTATCACGGAAGACCTGATCCTTCAGACAAAAGGGGTAGTTTCCCAGGAGCCGGTACGGCCGCTTAGTGTGGCAAAGGACGCGTTCGAAAAGAGCTACCTTATCTACCTTCTTGAGACATGCAAGGGAAATGTTACGGAGGCGGCGAAAAGTGCTGGAAAATACAGGGGGGACTTTTATACCCTGTTGAAGAAACATCACATCAATCCTGCAGATTTTAAACCTTCAAAAGAATAAGGTCAGTTGATCGCGGAGGCTTTACCCTCATCCGACATTTCACCCTGCCCTATGTCTTTTAATCCCATTATTTACCGGATTATCCCTTTCGTCCGGCAAAAAGCGTCTGCACCATCAGACGCGCCCGATTTTCTTCTGATAGTAAAAACCATTCACTTTTAATTCCCTTCCATTCTTCCTCAGTAATTAATACTTAATTATTACCCCCATTTACCTCAGTAGAAGACCAGAGGCATGAAACTTGCCTACCAGACGGGATGGCCGGAAATCGCCTTTACAGAGCTATCCCATTTCCTGAACAGGATGGGCACAGCTCCGCCCACCACAGCTCATTTCTCACTCAAAGGCCGTCTCTTCAACTCCTCATCGCGTATCGATCAATGGAACATTACGGGGAGGAATGGGGCGGCGATGACTGCAGCGGATTGGGGGAAGATCTCTTCACGATACACAAGTCTATATCCGGTCAGCCGGTACACGGGCCGCTGGGAGACACCGCCGGCCTTATTCCGTGCAACACCGGAAAGAACGCCCGGAAGACCAGGCACGAAAGGCATCTCCTGCGTGGTGTTCCCGGTCAAATAATTCAAACCTGGAGGTCTATGTGTGGCTTAATCATGCAACAGTCAAAAGAAGTGCGCGTCTTTACCCGATTCTTCTCGCCCTAACCTGGTGTCTCATTTTCGGCTCTTCTCTTTATCTTACCCAGGGAAGCGCACACGCAGCACAGGCAACGGCAAAATGGAATTCCGTATCCAATGCGTCAGGCTACAAGGTCTACTACGGATCCCAGAGCAGATCCTATTCTTCAAATGTGAATGCCGGGACCGCAACGACCTACACCGTTGCGAATCTCGCAGCCGGTACCACCTACTACTTCGCATTGACCGCCTATAATTCATCGGGTGCCGAAAGCGGCTACTCATCGGAAGTATCCTATAAGACACCGTGCACCTTCTCTATTTCGCCCACCAGTAGCTCCATTGCCGCCGCGGGCGGCACGGGAAGCGTAGCGGTGACGACCCAGACCGGCTGCGCCTGGTCCGTAACAAACGGCACCCCCTGGATCACCATAACCTCCGGAGCGAGCGGCACCGGAAATGGAACCGTCGCATACTCCATCGCCGCAAATACGGCGACTACGTCGAGATCGGCAGCCATAACGATCGCGAGCAATACCTTCTCCTGCACTCAGAGCGGTACCAGTGGCACGACAACGTATAGGATTACCGCTTCCGCGGGCGCAGGCGGCGCCATATCCCCTGCGGGCGCAACGGTAAACAGAGGCGCGAGTCAGACATTCACGATCACCCCTAACAGCGGGTACAGGATCAGCAACGTGACCGTGGACGGCGCATCGGTAGGGGCGGTATCGACCTATACCTTCACCAACGTGACGGCAACCCATACCATAGGGGCAAGCTTCGCCTCCTCTACCACATCTACCACACGTCTGGCATCATTAACGATCTACCCTGCCTCCGTCAAGGGTGGCGTGAGTTCGAGGGGCACGGTAGTACTCAGCGCTGCGGCGCCGAGCGGAGGAGCGGCAGTCTCTCTCAAAAGCTCTGTCTGGGCGGGCGTAGTCCCGGCGAGCGTGAGAGTGCCTGCGGGTAGTACCAGCGCGAGCTTTACGATAACCACCAGTACCCCTTACTACAACACCTCCGTGGTTATCACCGCCGCATATGGTTCGGTAAGCAAAGAAGCCACTTTGTATGTGACAAGATAGATCGGAAATGCGATATCCACACCATCCGTTGAAGCGTGGATGGTGTGGCAGTAGGAGTAAACAAAGGGGTAATGCCTGCCCTTATCTGCAAAATCGTGAGGCAGGCATTACCCTAAAATAGACAACGCCCGTAGCTTGCAGGTGCGACTGGAGGATGAGGAATAAGAATATCATACTCTTCCCCACGTGAAGGACCGAAAGAGGAATTAATGCGGCAGTTAACGGCGGCACCTGAAAACGGCTCAAACTATCGAGATCGATAGTTAATGAAACTAATCAAAGAGAAAAGGGGAAGTTGGTGGAACCATTTATAATACAAAGTCGCAACATCGTTTATGAGAAAGATGGATTAACCTATACTGAGATAATACAGCAAAAAAACGAGAATTTTTGTACTATATCAGCAGGCTTTGTCACAGGAGCCGATTGGCCGGAGAACCAGACGATATACGTGAAGGTGGAAAAAGATGAAGGTAACCCCTCTATCTTTTTTTTGAGACCTGACGAAGCTCAGACACTGATATGGGCCTTATCGGGTGTACTCTGGTCGTATCTGAACCGAGCAATCGATCCAAAGGCGGGAGGCTGAACGATGTGCCTTCTCTTTTGAAATGGCTATCGTTGAGTTCTCCACACCGTGTCCGTTGTTCCTGTCAACATCCGGAGCCAACCGACAAGTTGAGCAGCAGAGGTAATCAGAAAGAGTTTGATATAATCCCCCAATCTCCCTTCATGAAATCCGAAAATACTGAGCAAACCCATAGCAAAAAAAAGAGTTTGCATTAAAAAAACCAGGATAAAATAGTAGGAATGGCCGAGCAACAGGATGTTCACGCTGAAAGTGCCTAACAGCAGGAAGGGGATCAGGAATCTCATCAGTTTATGGGACATCAGGAAGAAAGAGAAAATGCCATACTTGAATGGGTTCAACAATCGTATGTTCCGGATAAGCGCCCCAAGGGTACGGGTACTTATCCGGACCTGGCGATGGTATTCGCCGTCAGCCGCTCCGGTTGATTCCTCGAAACAGAAGATTTCCGGGTCCAGGACTACTCTCTTTCCCTGCTCGATGACCTTCATGGGCATGACAAAATCATTTATGTCGTACTCGCTCAAGGGACGAAACAAAGACTTGCGCATGGCAAACACTGCTCCGTCGGCACCCACGCAGGAGGCGATTCTGCTTTCCCGCTCTTTAGTCCACCTTTCCATCCGCGCATAAAGACCGACCCCCTCCTCTTCGCCCGTGGCGCACCTGTATTTGGTCCACCCCGTAACCATCCCTATTTCCGGACCGGCAAAATGGGTCACAAGCTTGGCAAGCATATCGGATGGAAACATGGAGTTGGCGTCGGTGAAAAGGATGATCTCCCCTCTTGCCTCAGGAAGGACCCTGTTCAGACATGCGGTTTTGCCCGATTTATGTGGATAGAGCCTGCACACAACTCCGGGATGTTCGAAAGCGGCCAGAATATCGTTTGTTCGATCCGTCGACCCGTCCGAAGTGACTATAATTTCGAATAACTCCTTTGGGTATATAAGGGCCAGGCTATTACGCATCTTCTCCTCGATCACCTTTTCCTCGTTGAATGCCGAGAAAACCATTGAGACAAAGGGCTTTGTTTCACCACGGTGCCACGGTTTTTTCTTAAATGAGATAATCAACAGAATGAGGGGGTAAACGAGATAAGAATAGATGGACAAAAAAATCAAAATGCCAAATAACGTTTCCATGGCGCCCTACCCTCCGATGATCAATTCAAGAACGGTTAAGAGCATTCGACCTTACGACAGGTGATGAGTAGACCGTGGGCAAAATGTCTCAAGAATCGTAAAGTCCGCCTTTCATGCATGAACGAACTCAGCTTGACTGACATTTTAGGCAGGAGAATATCCGCAAAAGGCACACGGAAATCGTAGTGAGACAACCCGGTAATCTGAAAGCCGCCCTTCTTAAGATCCTGGAGAAAAGCAGGCCGGGAGAATAGATTGAAATCAAATGTCAGGCCGTCATATTTCTTCCCAGTGAGCCTGCTCTTCAGGTAACGGTACACGGGCACGAATTTCCTGTAAATTCCGGGCCACCGGATGTTGTTGATTTGAATGACGGCAAAACCTCCGGGCTTCAACACGCGATATATCTCGGAGAGCAGCATCGTGTAATCCGTCACGTAACAGACCACTCCGATGCATAACACATTATCGATCATGCCATCAGAGAAACAGAGGCCGGATACATCGCTTGCCACGAAATGCGCGTTATCCCGGCCGGATTCCGCCTTCACCTGTTCTCTTGCGTGCTTGATCATCTCCATTGATAAATCCGCACTGAAAACTTTCAGGTTCCTTCGGATTAAATCTTTCGTGAGGATACCGGGCCCGCATCCGATATCCAAAATTCTCCCTGAGCTCTGATCAAGACTGGCCAGAACCAGATCCTTCCTGGTGACGTAGGCCAACCCCTCACACGTATCCGGGCAGTACCTGAGCCGCTCGTACTGCGGGGCGTCCAAATCGTGAAAGTTCTTTACCTTCGCCAGATGATGGGGCGAAATATCTTGCCTCGCTTCCATGTTTATACCTCATTATAGGAATTTGATTTAATGAATACGAGTGGTGGGTGATTACCTGATCGATTTGCCCCATCGAGTCATTTCTCTTCCGAAGATACCCTTAAAGTCTATGCATGCCTTCCACGCCAGAAAGACGGGCGCAAAGCTGAATGCGCAAAACACTCTCCAAAGGGACATCTTCGTAAGCCAAACGCCGCTCAAGAGATAGAGGATCTCCAGAAAGAGCAGAAAAAGGAGCCATCCAATTACCGAAGGCACAGAATAGAACAGGTGGATCAGCAACGAAGCAACCAACGCAAGGACGGTCAGATTGACCATGAGCGAGAGGTTGGGGAGTATGAGGGGAAAGGATGCATCGATCTTCCGATAATCTCTTTCATATAACCCCTGCATAAAAAGGCCCAACCCGTATTTTCGTGCGATATGAAATTTACCGGAGGACCAGCGCAGCCTTTGGTCGGTGGCATGACTGATATTGCGGGATTCCTGATGATATACCCTGGAATGGGCGGCAAACCCGATCAGGATGCCGTTTTTTACAAGGGTGGCGTAATATTCCAGATCTTCCGCCATGGTACTCGTACCCCATCCCTGCTCTTTCAGCAGCTTCGTGGTAAAACACATCCCGTTCCCCATGAGAAAGGACGAAAGGCCTAATTTGAATTTTGCGTGATGGTAGAGGCTATTATCCACGGCTCGTGCCAAAGAGAGAATTTTAGTGAAGGCAGTCTCATTCGGATTGGCTATGGAATTATAGCATTGTATAACTTTGCTGCCCGTTGCCATAACTTCATCCAGCCCCCGAAAGAAAAGAGGATCGATGATATTATCCGCATCAATAATCACCACGGCATCGTATGAATCAAGGTCAACCTGCTTCAGGGCCCAGGCTATTGCAAAACCCTTCCCCCTGGCGGAGGGATCGGTCCTCTTCAATATATCAACGTCGAATTGGGATGAGACCGCCTCAGTACGATCCGTGCAGTTGTCGGCAATAACGGCTGCCCTGAAGCTATTTCTTTCATATTGCACGCGAAGGAGGCTCTCGAGAAGTCTTCCTATCAAGGCTTCTTCATTGTGCGCCGGGATGAGGAGAAGATACCTGTGAGGAACCGGTATGGCAGTTAATGTATTTTCGCTTTTCAGGAAATAGGCTACGGCAAGAAAGA
>DASXUJ010000070.1 GCA_036504895.1 Syntrophorhabdaceae bacterium | reverse complement strand
GAATCAGCCTCCCTTGCCTTTTTGAGAGACGTTACCGAAAGAAAGCAAATGGAGGAAAAACTCGAGACCATGTCAATAATGGATGACCTTACCGGCCTCTACAATCGCCGGGGTTTCTTCACTCTTTGCGAGCAGCAGTTGAAATTGGCATGGAGGACAAAGAAGGGAATGGAGCTCCTCTTTATCGATCTCGACAAGATGAAGTGGATCAATGATACATTGGGCCATAAAGAAGGCGACGCAGCACTCGTCGAAACCGCAACCATCCTCCGTGAAACCTTTAGAGAATCGGATATCATCGGCCGCATGGGGGGAGATGAATTTGCCGTCCTCGCCATAAATGCGCCCGATGAACATAGAGGAGATCTGGTCGGGCGTTTACAGAATATCATCGACAACAACAATAGACGGGACGCACGAAAATATAAGCTCGCCTTGAGTGTCGGCATCGCGGCATATGATCCCGAAACCCCCGTTTCCCTGGAAGATCTTATCATTAGAGCGGATACATTGATGTACGAAGAAAAGAGGAATAAGCAACGCCGGGCCTGAAAACGGTGTCTCCATTCCCAAGTTCCCGATTCCCGTTCGCATCGTAATGCTTCATAAATTCCCCTATTCTTCCCTGCCTGCGTCCAGCACGGTCCGCACCGCCTCAGCCGGTTCCGGCGTGGGCACGGACGAAAAAACACGGGAAAGAATCTTCGACCCTTTCTTTACTACCAAGGAAGGGGTGAAAGGAACGGGCCTGGGGCTATTCGCAGTCTTTCTCGCATCTGCTACTTGAAAATGATCGTGATTTAAAGGATAATCAGTCTGCAAGGCGGGGGGTCAGGGCTAACTCGTAGGGGTGAGTGATGGACCTCCCGACAAAAGCCGGCTGGAGGCACATGTGAAAACAAAAGGGTACTTGTTTCCACTCGGATCCATCCTTATTCTTCTGGCTTTGGGGCTTGGGTCGTACCTTCTTAGCCATAGCGGCGCAAGACGCAGCGGCCCCCCCATAAAGGTGAGATTTGCCGACGCCGTATATTTACCTTCGGCTCCGCTCTATATTGCCCTTGAAAAGGGATATTTCACGCAAGAAGGGCTGGAGGTCTCGTATTCGCCCTTCGGCCTCGGGAAAGAGACCCTGCGCGAGGTTGTCACGGGAAAGGCCGATTTTGGAACCGCCACCGACATGCCCATTGCCATTGAGGTGCTGAAAGGGGCCAAAATCTGCGTCATCGCCACGTTATCCAGCACGCCGGAACTGACTGGCATCGTCGCCCGAAAAGATCAGGGGATATCTTCCGTCAATGATTTACAGGGTAAGAAAATAGGCGTGAGCTATGGGACCAACGCAGAGTTTATTCTCGACAGCTTCCTGCTCTTCAATCGCGTACCGAGAAAAGATGTTCATACGGTGGATGTATCGCCCAAAGGGATGGCCGACGCATTCAGACAGGGCGAGATACAGGCAGCCGTGACATGGGAGTCTGTATTATCTAACCTCGGCGCCCAACTGGGGGAGAACGGCGTCGTCTTTTACGGCGACGAGCAAAACATTTACAAGCAGACCTGGAATATTGCGGCCACGCAGGAATTCGCTCACAGTAATCCGGAGACCGTCACGCGCGTCTTGCGAGCCCTGCTGAAGGCAGACGTTTTCATTGAGGAGAACCCCAAAGAAGCCCGGCTGATAATCACACGATATGCGGGAGTAAAGGAAGGCGCTTTTGAAGCATTCTGGAAATCCTACAGGCCCAACATTTCCCTTAGCCCGTTGCTCGTCGAGAACCTTGAGAGTCAAACGCGATGGCTCATGAAGAACAAGCGCACCGAGAGGAAGGATATGCCGAACTACCTGGACTACCTCTACTTTGAAGGTCTGGAATCGGTCAGGCCTGAGGCGGTGACCATTGTCCATCCAAAGGCATCGCGATGAGAATGACCCGGAAAGAAGGGGATCGCATGCGAAACAGGAAGAAGGCCTATTTGTTTGCTGCCGCCGCACTCATCATTCTCTTGGGTGCCGGACTCGGCGGGTACATCCTTTCACGCCCCGGCACGAGCATCGGCCCATCTCAAAAGGTCAGGTTTGCGGATGGACGCTCTTTGACTTCGGCTCAGCTCTATGTTGCCCTTGAAAAAGGGTACTTTAAGGGCGAGGGGTTAGAGGTAACCTATCTGCCTTTCTCCTCCGGAAAAGAAGCTCTCGACGCCGTCATCGGAGGAACGGCGGATTTTGCCACTGTTTCCGACTTCCCACTTGTATCGGTGATGTTAAAGGGAACTAAAATCCGCATCATCGCCACGCTCACGAGCACTTCGGCAGTAACGAACATAATAGGCCGAAAGGATCGTGGAATTTCTTCTGCCAAGGATCTGAAGGGCAAGAAGATAGGGGTTGCGCTCGGCACCAATATGGAGTTTATTCTGGACACTTTCCTGCTTTTCCATCGTGTACCGAGAGACGATGTCCGACTGATAAATGTAACCCCCCAGGGGATGGCCGATGCCTTCAGGAAGGGTGAAATAGACGCAGCCATATCCTGGGAGCCCCACCTGTCTGAACTTCGCGATCAGCTGGGGACTAAGGGCGTCGTCCTCTCCGGCGAAGAGCAGAAGATATACAAGCAGACATGGGACGTGGTGGCCATGGAGGATTTCGTTCAAAAAAACCCGGAGACGGTTAAGCGGGTGTTGCGGGCCTTTATGAGGTCGGACGCATTCATACAAGAGCGCCGTCAAGAGGCCCGGCAAATGACCGCGCGCTTTCTTATAGTAGACACGCGCGCTTTAGAGCCCTTCTGGAAGTCCTTTGCGCCCAACGTCTCCCTCGGCCCCCTGCTCATCGAGAATCTGGAGAACCAGACACGGTGGATGATGAGGAGTAAGCTCACGGACAGGAAGGATATGCCGAATTACCTCGACTACATCTATTTTGAAGGGCTCGAATCCGTCAAACCCGAGGCGGTGACAATCGTCCATCCAAAGGTATCGAGATGACAATAAAATCGAAGCTCATAGCGGTTGCGCTCATACCCGTATTTTTGGCCATCGTCGCCGCGGTTGCCGTCTATTGGACAAACGAGGAGGCGGCGCGGGCAAGGGCACGTAACTCCGCCATCGATAACATCACAAGAAACGTCTTTGAACTGAACCTGGCCACGGACCAGTATCTCCGGCGACCCGAAATAAGGCCAAGGATGCAATTCGAGTCTGTACGCAAGTCTTTGAAAGAAAAGGTCGAAGCCGGCATTTGGACGGGACGGGAGGAAGGCCTTGTCGACCGTCTGCGGGAAAGCCAGGAGGCAATGGGCAGCCTTTTTTCGTCACTCGTCTCCCTCGCGAAAGGCGAGGACGGCAGAGAAGACAAAGACACTATAGAGCTGAGAGAAAGAATAACAGGGCAACTTCTTGCCAATTCAAGGGACATCGTCACCGACGCCCTCACCCTGTCCGCAATCAGTGCGGCTCGCATGGACTCCGTCCGGAATCGAGGGTTATATTGGATCTTCCTTGCGATCCTCCTTTCCCTTGCAATGGTGCTCACCCTCTCTTCCCTGACGATCAGGAGCGTATTGGCTCCAATCAATAGACTCCGGGAAGCGGCGAAGGCGGTGACACGGGGAGATCTGGGCCACCAGGTAGAGATCGAAAGTAGTGACGAGATCGGCCAGTTGGGACAAGCTTTCAACCAGATGACAGCCCAATTAGAACAATTTTATGTCTCCTTAAAGGTTCTCGAGAAGGAAATCATCGAGCGGAAGCGGGCGGAGGAAGCCCTCAGGGAAGCCCGCGATTTCCTCGAACTTCGTGTGCAGGAAAGGACTGCCGAGCTAAGCACCGCGTACGAAACGCTTCAGTGTGAAATCGAGGAGCGCAAGAAGGCCGAAGAGCAGCTTCGCCAATCCCAGAAGATGGAAGCCATGGGGACGCTCGCCGGAGGCATCGCCCATGACTTCAACAACATCCTCGCGGCCATCATCGGTTTTACGGAAATGGCGGTAGACGATGTCGAAGACCGCCCGGAGGTGGGATCGAGCCTCCAAAACGTCCTCAAATCGGCGATGAGGGCACGGGACCTTGTGAAACAGATCCTCACCTTCAGCAGGAAGTCGGGCCACGAGAGAGCCCCCCTGTCCCTTACCCCTCTCATAAAAGAGACGGTCCAGCTCTTAAGGGCTTCCATTCCCGCCACGATCGAGATCAAGATGACCGCCACCGCAAGTTCGGACGCCATCCTTGCCTCCCCTACCGAGGTACAGCAGATACTCATGAACCTCGCCACCAACGCCTCCCTCGCCATGCAGGACAGTGGAGGAACCCTGGAGATCGGCCTTGAGGACATCCGCTTCGCTCCGGACTCGCCCGTATTCGACCCCGATATGGTTCCGGGAGAGTACCTGCAGCTCACCGTGAAAGATACGGGCATCGGCATGAGCCCCGAAGTCATGAATCGGGTCTTCGAACCTTTCTTTACCACAAGGGAAGTTGGGGAAGGCACCGGCATGGGCCTCGCGATGGTCTATGGAATCGTGAAGGACCTCCACGGGACCATCACCGTCGAGAGCCTGCCGGGAAAAGGCTCCACCTTCCGGGTCTTTTTTCCGAAGATAAAGGCGAGCGTTGAAAACGAGCACCTACCCCTAGGTCGAGCCCCCGGCGGCACGGAGAGCATTCTCTTTGTAGACGATGAAGAGAGCCTCGTCGCATGGGGTGAAGCGACACTCAAAAGGCTCGGCTATACCGTATTTGCCGTGACAGACAGCACCGAGGCCTTAAGAACTTTTACCACGGACCCCACGCGCTTCGATCTTGTCATCACCGATCAGACGATGAGGGGCATGACCGGCGCCCAACTCGCCAAAGCGTTTCTTCAGGTGAGGCCCGATATCCCCATTATCGTGTGCACCGGTCACAGCGAGACGATCTCTGCGGAGACAGCAAAGGAAATGGGCTTCAAGGAATACCTCATGAAGCCCCTCGCAAAACAGGAATTAGCCCGGGCCATTCGCCACGTGCTGGATACGAAGGAAGAATAAAGAGCGCCTTCATTGGGGAGTTGATCCGCCCTCTTTACCTTCGAATACCCGCGTTAACAACTCCTGCACTTCCTCTCTGCTCGCAGCTTTGGAGACATATGTTTGGGCTTGTGCTGCCTACTGCGTGGTAACCCATTTTTGAGAATCTCGAAAGATTCAGATCCACAAGCATCTCATCGTCGTCAACGAAAAGAATAGTCCTGACCTTCCCTGGCGATGGTCCCTTTTCGGCGTCTGTGCAGGAATGACCCGTATCTATATCTCTCTCCAGATTGGCTCAGTCGTATACACAAGCAAGCAAAAAACCTATCGTAGTGGTTGCCGCGGGCCCGCCGGAGAGACAATTCGCCGTCTTAGGTTCTATTCCCAGTCTATACTAGTAGTAGAAATATACCATAAATGAAAATTTAGGAATGATAATTCCTGCGACACGACTAAATTGTTCTTTTGTCAATCTTGTCGAGACGCGGTCACGCTAATGATCAGGCATAGGTACAGTTGGCCATGCATTCGCGACCTCGACGTATACGCCCACACCGTATTTGGATTTTCCTCCAAGTATTAGCGTTCAATGGAACCCAGCCTACATCATTAAACCCCCTTCGACGCTTCGCAACCTTCACACCTTTGCGTAATGCCGAAGAGATCAAAGTTCCCGCCGGCAATCCATTGAATTAAATTAATAGTTGCCGGCTTGCTGTGGCTCCTGAATTGGGGGAATCGTTCAGATTCGTCGTCTGGTGAGGATCAGAGGGCGGAGGCGTATCGTGCATACGCTGGAGCACCTGACCGGAGCCAGGCGGCGGATATGGGCGATTCCCCCGATTCAGAAGCCGTCCAAGTGAACATTAAACGGCTTCTTCTCCCCCCACCCGCACTCCCTAATTATTTGAATTATCCCTCAATTTCCATTATAATCACTGAAGTCATACCGGAGGGAACAATCATGATCAAGACTAGATTTGCACCCAGCCCCACGGGGAATCTCCATATCGGCGGCGCCCGTACTGCCCTCTTTAACTGGCTCTTTGCCCGCCATTATAAAGGGGTCTTCGTGCTTCGCATAGAGGATACGGACGTGGAGCGTTCCAAGGAAGAATATGTGACCGCAATCCTGGACGGGCTCGAGTGGCTCGGCATCGACTGGGACGAGGGGCCCCTTTATCAGAAGGACCGGATGGACCTCTACCACGACCTCGCCTATAAGCTCCTGGAGACCGGCCACGCCTATAAATGCTACTGCTCCCCCGAGGTGCTCGAGCAGAAGCGCGCGATCGCACTCGGCCAGGGGAAGAAACCCGCCTATGACCGGACCTGCCGCGACCTGCCGCCGGACCAGTCTGCGGATAAGCCCTTTGTCATCCGCTTCAAGACGCCCATTACCGGGACCGTCTCGTTCGACGACCTCGTGCGCGGCCCCATCAGCTTCAACTGTGAAGAGCTCGACGACCTCGTCATCTTCCGTTCCGACAACACGCCCACCTATAACTTTACGGTGGTGATCGACGACGCGCTCATGGGCATCACCCACATCATCCGGGGCGACGACCATATCAACAATACGCCGCGCCAGGTGGTGATCTACGAGGCCCTGGGCTACCCCATCCCCAAATTCGCCCACGTGCCCCTCATCCATGGAAAGGACAAGGCGCGCCTGAGCAAGCGCCACGGGGCCACCAACCTCATCGACTACAAGGACGAGGGCTTCCATCCCGAGGCCTTCATCAACTACCTCGCCCGCCTGGGATGGGCCCATGGAGATCAGGAGATATTCACGAAAGAGGAGATGTTCGAGCTCTTCGATCTCAAAAACGTGGGGAAATCACCCTCCATCTTCGACCTGGAAAAGCTCACCTGGCTGAACGGCCACTATATGAAAACCCTGCCCGAGCCGACGGTAGTGGAGCGGCTTCGCCCCTTTCTCGACAAGATGGACATCGACACGGGGGACGGGAAAAGGCTCGCCGCAGTGGTCTCCCTCCTCAAGGAGCGGGCAAAAACCCTGAAGGAGATGGCCGCCATGGCCTCCGTCTATTTTACCGATACCTTCGACTATGACGAGGCGGCCCGCGCCAAGTTCCTGAACCCCGAGACCAAACCCGTGCTCGAGGCTTTTCTCGCGGGATTTATTGCCCTCCCCTCACTCGATCCGGAGGCCCAGAGGCTCCTCGTCGAGGGAATCGCGAAGGAGCACAACAAGAAGCTCGTAGGCGTAGCCCAACCGATCAGGGTGGCCCTCACCGGCAGGACCGTGAGCCCCGGCATATTCGAGGTAATAGAGATCCTGGGCAAAGAAACCGTGGAAAAAAGGATTAAAAAGGCGATAGACTCGATTCAATGAAACTCTCGCGGCTGGAGCTTTTCGGCTTCAAATCTTTCTGCAACCGGACCGTCTTCCAATTCGGCGAGGGCATTACGTCGATCGTCGGGCCCAACGGCTGCGGAAAATCGAACGTGGTGGACGCCATCATCTGGGCCCTCGGCGAGCGGGGCACCAAGACGCTCCGCATCAAGGACATGGGCGATGTAATCTTCCACGGGAGCAACGGAAAGAAATCGATGAGCGTGGGAGAAGTAGCCATCGAGTTCCGGAACATTGACCAGGATACCATCATCAAACGCCGCATCTACCGTGACGGGGTGAACGAATATTACCTGAACGGCAACCAGGTGCGCCTCAAGGACATACAGGACTTTTTCCTCGGCACGGGCATCGGGCTCAATTCCTATGCCATCATCGAACAGGGTAAAATCGAATATTTCATCCAGATGAAGCCCCAGGAGCGAAAGATCGTCATCGAGGAGACGAGCGGCGTCACCCGGTTCGAGGAGAAGAAGCGGGAGGCCATGGTGCGCCTCGAAGAGGTGGGAGTCAACCTGGAACGGGTCGAGGACATCTCCCGGGAAGTGGCGAAAAGCCTCGAAAAAGCAGAGAGGGAATGGGAGCGCTGGAAGGAATACAAGGTCCTCGCCGACTCTTTGAGCGAGGCGGAGAAATGGATCCTCGTCGACGGGTTCGGGAAGCTCGCGAAGCGGATAGGAAAGATCGAGGAGCGGGGAGTTGACCTCGTGAAAGAGATAGAGAAGAAGGACGAGGAGACGGCTGCCCTCAAAGAAGAGCAGGAGTCGAAGAACAAGGAATTCGCCCTCGTCGATCAGACCATCCACCAGCTCGAGGTGGATATCAAGGGCCAGGAAAAGGATATGGAGAGCCGGCTCCTCGAGATCGACTACCTGAAAGAAGAGGAAAAGAGACTCCTTGGCAAGCGAGCGGCCCTTGCAAGGCATCAGGCGGAGCTGGAGGAAAAGATCCTGCGCCTCGGCGAGGAAGGCAAGGCCCTTGAGGAGAAGAAGGTGGAAGAAGAGGCCCTTCTCAGAAAGGGCGAAGAAGAGGAAGGCCGGATAAAGGCACATGTCGCGGAGCTGAAAGCGGAGCTCGAGGCAATGCAGAAGCATATGGAAGAGGAGCGGGTCACCCTCTTCGTCTGTATGAGCAGGTTGACGGAGATCAAGAACAACCTCGCCGAGATAGAGAGAAAAAAAGAAGAGGCCCGGAAGCGGGAGGAGCGTAAGCAGGTCGAGCTGGCGGGGTTGCGAGAGAAGCTCCGGGGCCTCACGGATAAGCACACGGTCCTCAAGGCCGCTCTGGAGAAGGAGCGTGCCGAAAAAACTTCTTTCGACGCACAGGAAAAGAAGGCCCTCGAAGAGCGGGACGGGCTCTCCCGCGCGCTCCAGGAGAAGCGGGGGAAGATCGAGCAGCTCAAAGGGGCGCGGCGTGGGAAAGAGGAGTTTATCCGCCAGATGAGGAGCCTCCAGGGCGTAAAGGAGGAGAACCCCCTGAACCGGAGCAAGCTCATCGACCTCGTGCGCGTCGAAGAGGGGGCGGAAAAGGCCCTCGAACGCTTTTTCTTCAAAGAAATGGAATATTATGTACTCAATGAGAAGGACGTAAAGACCGTTGCCGGGATCGTGGAGAAACACGAGGGCAATTACATCTTCTTTCCCCCTCAGGGCATGTTCACCCGCACGGACAACGATATCGCCATGGAAGTGAAATGGGTCGAGACCGTGGAGGAGGCCCTTTCCCGGATAGGAGAGGGCGAGCAGGGCGTCTTCATCAATAACCATGCCTGCGTCGATTCCCGGGGCTTCATCCTGAGGGAAAAAGAATCGAAAAAGGTAGATCTCAAGAGCTACCGCGAAAGGGTGAAGGCGGAAAAAGAGCTGAAAGAGATTATAGCTTCCCTCGAACGAGAATTGTCTTCCCTCAAGGAAGCGGAGGCAGCCCACCTCGCGGGTGAGAACCGCCTGAGGGAATATCGCGTGAGACGGGAAGGGATGGACAGGAAGATCGCCGGCCTCGAGCGGGAGGCGGTCGCCCTTGAGACGGAGCAGAGGACCGTGCGGGAAAGGCTCCACGAGCTCGAGACCAGGGTCGAGCTCTTTGAGGAGAAGGCAGGTCCGACCGCGGAGGAGCTTCTCGCGGAGAAGGCCCTCCGGGAAACCGAAAAAACACGGATCGAGGCCGCCATGGCCGCGCTTAAAGAGAAGACGGACGGGAAGAAGAAGGTCCACGACGAGACCCTCTCCCGCTGGCACCAGGCGACCATCAACCTGGAACGAAAGAGGAACCTTATCAAGACCCTGGCGGACGACAGGGCGCGCAAGGCCGCACTCACCGCCAATCTCAGTACCGAAAAGGCAGGGGCCGCAGGGAAGATGCACGCCGCCGAAGGACGTGCTGCCGAACGGGCCGGGAAAGTCGAGGCCCTGGAAGCGAGTTACATGGAGCTCAAAGGCGCGGTCGAGAGGCAGGTCCAGCGGTACGAGGAGTTGAAGACCGCCTCCGGCGCTATCCATATGGAGCGGCGGGCCCTGGAGGAAAAGGCGGAGGCCCTTTCCAAGGAGATTGCCCGCATACGGTCCAGGAAAGAAGGCATAGAAAAAGAGATACTGGTGCTCACTGAAAAGCGGCTCGTCATAGAAGAGAGGCTCAAAGAGATCTATCACATCGAGGACGCCGCGACCCTTGCGATCCCCACGGGTGAAGATTTCGAAAACGAGCGGGAGAAATTGGCCGGCGAGATCGAGGCCATCGGCGAGGTCAATTTCCGGGCGGAAAAAGAGTATCTGGAGCTGAAGGAGCGCGCCCTATTTCTGGCCCAGCAGATGGAAGACCTCAAAAATGCCGCCGACTCCCTTAAGAAGACCATTACCAAAATAGAGAATTTGACGCGCGAGATCTTTTTCGAGACTTTCGAAACGGTAAATACGGCCTTTAAGAAATTCACGGAAACCCTTTTCAAGGGGGGCAAGGGGTATCTGCACTATAACCCGGACATCGGCGGCATCGACATGTACGTCCAGCCTCCGGGGAAAAAAGTAGCCCGCATGGAGCAGCTCTCCGGCGGCGAGAAAGCCCTCATATCCCTCTCCTTCCTCCTCTCCCTCATCGACACGAAGCCGAGCCCTTTCGTGCTCATGGACGAGATCGACGCCCCTCTGGATGACGCCAACCTCATTTCCCTCATGGAGATAATAAGGGAAATGAGCGCCAAAACCCAGATAGCCTTCATCACCCACAACAGGATCACCATGGAAGCCTCCCACACGATATATGGGGTGACCATGGAGGAGGAAGGCATCTCCAAGATTATCTCCGTAAAGCTGTAGCCCAGCCGGGCCATCCTCTTTCCCAGCTCTTCGTTGTCCGCGTCGTCACTCTCCTTGACGTACTCAACAGTACGCCTGCGTCGGCTCCTTCTTGCCGCCTCGATCTGGAAAAGATTATGGCCCGGCTAATTTGCGCAATTTCACAGATTTCATTCGGACTCGAGAAAAGTAGTTCCTCTCATGGCCGCATTATGCGTCCATGATGTTACCGGGTTACTTTTCTTCTGTCTTTCCTCAACCTCAACCTCAGCCTGTCTCTTCGCCTTTTACCTCTCTTTCCCTCCTTTTCCCCTTCATCTATCCCCCTGTATACATTGTGATTTTTTTCACTGTATACAATTTTTTGTTACTGTTTTTCTAATACAATCAAGTACTTGGATTATAAACAGTATATAAATCGGCTTGTTAGGCGCTATTTTCTTATTGACAAATTCTCCTAGAAAACTATAAGTAACTATAGATATACTCGGGGAATGGGGGATTTGCTTCATCCGTAGCGTACAATAAGTGTCGATTTGTTTGGATAGGAATTATTGCTGATTCCACGTAAAGGAGGTGAGGCTTTGCATTAAGGATCACCAAAAAAGCAAAGGGGGTTTATTATGCAGCCAGTTGATCCACAGGTTGTCTCTGAGTTGATGTTTTCCTGGTACGTGTGGGGAGCGCTTTTCATCGCAACGGCCCTCATGACAGTTATAGGCACAGCTATCATTACTAGGGGGTGGAAAGAATGAACCCACAAGCCGCACAGCAATTCCTCCCTGCGATGAAACCGGACATGATGACCATCGTGACCGGGTGCATCGCGGTGGGTGTCCTTCTCTTTGTCTCCGTCCTTCTTGGCCTCATGGGCAAGAAGCAGTGGAAAACATTCGACGAGTACCTTGTCGGCAAACGCGACATAGGTCCCATGGTAACCGCCGCGGCCCTCTCCGCTTCTTACATCTCGGGATGGGCCTTCTGCGGCAGCACGGGCATAGTTTACACCATGGGGTTTTCAGGCATGTGGTTCGCGGGCATCTGGAGCCTCGTGGGTATCGTCCCCTGCATCTGGCTGGGAGCGGTAAAGACGAGAGATTTTTCCGCGAAGCTGGGTGCTGCAACGCTTCCCGAGACGATCGGCAGGCGGTTCCAATCAAAAGGGCTGCAGACGGTCGTCGCCATTTCGATGCTCTTTTTCCTTTTCCTTTATTCCGTAGGACAGCTTAAGGCCGGCGGAACGGTCTGGTACGCCATGACAGGGCTTTCTCCCTTCTGGTCCCTTCTCCTTTCCGTCTTTATCGCATGGATGTATATGGTGCTCGGTGGATACGTGGGCAACCAGTATGCCATGGCGCTCCAGGGACTCGTTTTCGCCATCGTGGGGACCCTTCTCGGCCTCTGGGCGATCATCCACATAGGCGGATTCTGGGGTATCACGGAAAAACTCGCGGCCCAGAACCCGAAACTGATGACCCTCATCAGGCCTGAGCTTCCCAAACTCGGATTTCCCCAGCTCATGTCGAGCTGGGTAGGCATCCTCGCGACCCCGGTCATCTTCTTCACCATGGCAGTCGGCTTCCCTCACAATGTGAGCCGGTTTCTCGGTATGAAGAAGGTAACGAAGCGGGATTACTGGGTGCTCATCGGCGTCGTCTGGCTCTTCACGGGAATCCCCATAATGCTCGACTGTTCGTCGAACGGGCTTGTGGCACGCGTCCTCTACGGACCGGGCCTTCTGAAGATCGAACCGTGGAAGGGCGACCTCGCGGCACCGTTCCTCTCTTACGCCCTCGGGGGACCGTGGCTTCTCGCGGCCTATACGGCAGGGCTTTTCTCCGCAGCCCTTTCGACCCTTGCCGGCATGGTCTTTATCATGAGCTCCAATGTCACGAGGGATATCATCAAGCTCTGGTGGCCGCAGACTTCCGATAAATCGATGCTCTACCTGGGCTATTTCCTCATCGCCCTCTTCCTCTTCCTGCCCTTCTACTGGACCCTTGTGAGGCCACCGGAGCTCCTCTCCATCTTTATGGGGCTTGCGGCAATGGGCCTCGGCGCGGTCTTCTTCTTCGTCACCGCCGTATCCTATTACTGGAAGCGGGCCACGAAGTGGGGCGCCATGGCGTGCGTCGTCTGGGGGACCATATTCACCCTCTATGGCGGCTATTCTGTGCTCTATAAAAAGATGTACGGCATGGGAAGCTATGAATGGTTCCTGGTCTTAAGCAGCGGCGCCATCTTCTTCCTGGTAAGCTACATGACCAAGCCGCCGGAAAAGGAGCATCTCGATAGACTCTTCTCCAAGGCAATATAAAAGAGAACAAAAAATGGGGGCCTGAAAAGGCCCCCATTTTTATTGCCTTGTTTTCGCTCACTCTCGTTTTTCGGGACAGACTAATAAATAGAGCTTGTCGTACACCGAGCCGGGAGGAATATCCGACCAGTCCTTGTAGGTGCCTGCCTTCGCATAGTCGAGGGACTTTCCGTCCTTTGTCAGCTCGTAGACTTCCTGGATGCATATCTCCTTCTTTTTGCTGAAGCAGTTGACCTCGTACAGCACGTTTCTGTGGGAGAACTCTTCATATCCGGCAGTGGCGAACTTGTAGGTCCCCCTCTTGTCCACATACCGCTTCTTTCCTTCTGTGCTATAGACGACCTGGGTCCAAACCCGAACTATTCCCGGAGAGGGATTGGGATTCTCCGCAGATTTGTAATAGTGGGCGCCATCAGTATCGGACCCGTAGAGGGTCCATGCTGATGGCTGGGGTTTAATGGCCACCTCTCTGTCCTTACTCGTAAAGACATCGCCCTTCCACCAGAGGAGGGCAAGAACAGCCACCACGATGATAGCCCCCGTCAGGAACATGGCCTTCGCGTGGTCTTTCAGGATCGCGAGTTTATTCATACGCTGAATCGCCCCTGCCTCTAATGGCCGCCCAACACGTCGGGAACAGCCGATTTGTCCAGTTCCGCGCCTTTGGGCAGTTCAAACATGCTGTCGGGAGCGCCTTTCTTCACGTTTTTGTATTCCACGCTCCAGCTTCCGTTTGCGTTCGCTACCTTTACGGGAAAGGCGATATCTGTGGCGAAGGACTGGTAATAAGTCTCCGTCTTGCCTCCCCTCTTTACGGACACCTCAAACTTCTTCGCAGGATGCCCATCCACCGTCTCCGTGCCCACCTGTTTCCGGCTCACCTCGCCGGGGAGCTTTTCCTCAGAAAAGGGTTTCATTTCGGGAGTCAGCTTCGCCTCGAGGTAGGTATTTTCCGCGCCGTTGACCTGCCAGAGGACGCCCTTATCCCCCCGCACGATCGCGTAGAGCGGCGTGCTGCGCTTCTCGACCCGTACTTTTGCGTCCTTCACATAGATTTTCCCCTGAACCGTCTTCTTCCCTTCCTTGGTCACCGTGTCAGCCGTAAGCTCGACACCGAAGGCGCCCGCCGCCAAACCGAGGAAGAAAAAAAGCGCAAACCCACACATCACCAGAGACTTTCCCATCATAACCTCCCCTTTGTTTAGTTGTGTACCGTATACCTATCTTTTACCACCTGAGCCCCCACACAATCAATAGAAAAACTGGGTATTACTTTGCGTGTTATTTCACAATGTTAAAGCACGGACGGTATGCACCGGAGGACAGGAACAAGTAAATTTTTGTGTACAAACCGCGGGGGAAGTTACAAACTATAATCGTTCCGGGGTTGGTGGGTCGTCGCCACCGGGACGGACGTCACATTTTAGGAGAATTTCTCATGGGTATGATGATAATCGGGGCAGTCCTGGTGCTCCTCATCGCCGTCTTCTCAATCCAGAACGCATCGCCAGTCGCCGTCTCTTTCTTCTTCTGGAAGAGCGAGATATCCCTTGCCCTCGCCATCCTGGTCTCCACCCTGGCCGGAATCGTGGTGGGAGGTGTGATGATCTCGATGGCCATAGGCAAGATGGGCAGGACCGGCAGGGCGCCCGGGAAAAGGTCCGCCCCCTGATCCGGTGAAGGGCCGCCGAAGCGTGTAGGCGCCTCGAAGGTCCAAAACCCTTTTTTTCGCCGCGGATAAAACCGGATAAGGGCGGATAAAGCATCTTACCTGTCCAACCGGCGACGCTACCGGTGGGACACTCTCCAGCCCCGCAGGGCCGGGAGTATTTGACCGGCCAAAGTCGGCCGGGCAAATCAAGTCATTCTCTTTCATCTGCTTTCATCCGGTTTTATCCGAAGTTATCCGCGGCTAAACAGGTTTGATCTGACTGAGGGGTTACTCCGGAGCTCCTTTTCTCTTGACAGTCTTTCGAAAGGGCAGCACAATTGGTCATTGAATGAGGGAAGAAGATGAATCTCCGCATATGGCTCACCATAGGAAGCGTTTTCGTCCTTCTCGCGGGCCTCGGTTCCGCCGTGGCCATATACCAGTCGGCGATCGATGAGCCCCCTCGCGTGCTGGGCTACGAGGGGGGCGATGAGTCGGCTTACCCGGTAAGGCCCGAAGATTCGAAAAGCTATCTCCGGGACTTGGAGCTCTACGGCGGCAAGTCAAATGTCCTCGCCACCCAATTCAGGCACTGGGCCGGCGGCCTATTTCAGGGAAAGTCCCTTGCCTTGATAGTGGCTGTCTTCTCCCTGCTCCTCTCTTATGCGGCATTCTATGCCGCGGGCCGGATGCCGCGGGATAGGGGCCGCCCCACAACAAGAGACGGAAATATCCGCCGGTAATGTTCTTTCCCATGGGCGCCGAAGCGCCTTAGCCTATGAAGAGCCCTTCCAGCCTGATTGCCTTCTGACCCTTGAAGGTGTTGATGAAATTCACGAGCCCCGAGTGGCGCCACTGGAGCATACACCGATGGGGCATGAAGAAATATCGCATCCCGATCTTCAGGTCCGCCTTCGAGGAGTTCACTACCCCCTCGTAGGCCTGGGCAGAATAGTATCCCACGTCCTTGAATCCCTGTGCCCGCGGGTTCAACGGTCCGGTCACGCACCAGGTGATGACCCCGTTCGTCTGGTCCACGTCCATTGCGACCCCGCAGTGGGTGACGGGGCATCCGCAGGACATGCCCATGGGACGGCCGATGAGGATGTCCCCCTTTTGAATGTCGAGCTCCCGCGTGCGGGCCGCATTGTGGGGGATGATGATCTCTCTCGGCCCCGGGTCGCCCGGAAGGGAGTCGAGAATAAAATCAAAGTCCCGGCCCAGGGAATCCTGCCACGCCCCCCCATCGGTCGTCATCCCGGCCGGGGCGCCGTCACATCCCCGGCAGGTCTTGGTCGGGGCTTCCGGGTTCATTTTTATTGTTTCTTTGTGAAGATGGATGCATTTCTCCACGTTTCCGGGTTTTTCGATCAGGCTGTCGGCGAAGGTCTCACACGTTCTTGAGCCGCAGAGCCCGCAGTCGAGACCGGGAAGGCTCTCCAGAAATGTCTCTTTCCCTTCCTTGTTTTCATTCATCTTTCTCTCCTTTAAAAGGTCATTAGAGCTA
>DASXUJ010000069.1 GCA_036504895.1 Syntrophorhabdaceae bacterium | reverse complement strand
ACTAGAGACTAGAGACTAGAGACTAGAGACTAGAGACTAGAGACTAGAGACTAGAGACTAGAGACTAGAGACTAGAGACTAGAGACTAGAGACTAGAGACTAGAGACTAGAGACTAGAGACTAAAATGTCCGGGGTTAACGAATGAAGGCTTATGAACCGCATGAGATTGAAGCGCGCAGGCAATCTTCCTGGGAAGAGAAGGGGACTTTTATTGTAGGCGAGGAGAAAGAGAAGGATAAGTATTATCTCCTCGAGATGTTTCCCTATCCTTCCGGAAGAATTCATATGGGGCATGTCAGAAACTATTCCATAGGGGATGTGATTGCCCGTTATAAGAGGATGAAAGGTTTTAACGTGCTCCATCCTATGGGGTGGGACGCTTTCGGGATGCCTGCAGAGAATGCGGCCATCGAGCGGGGTATACCGCCTGCGGCATGGACGCGTGATAACATCGATTATATGAGGACCCAGCTCAAGAGGCTGGGCTTGAGTTATGACTGGACGCGCGAATTCGCCACCTGTGACGTGGAATACTACAGGTGGGAGCAGTGGATATTCCTTCAGATGTTCGAGAAGGGGCTCGTCTACCGGAAGAGCTCTCCCGTCAACTATTGCCCCAAATGTCAGACCGTGCTCGCGAACGAGCAGGTGGAAAGCGGCGCGTGCTGGAGATGCGGCGAGGAGGTGGTCCAGAAGGAGCTTACCCAATGGTTCTTCGCCATCACTAAATATGCGGATGAGTTATACGAATATTGCGACAAGATGCCGGGCTGGCCTGAAAAGGTCCTCAGCATGCAGAAAAACTGGATAGGGAAGAGCTACGGAGTGGAGGTCGATTTTCCCATGGAGGAAGGCGGCGCCCTCACCATTTTCACTACCAGGCCCGATACGCTCTTCGGGGTGACCTTTATGGTCCTTGCCCCGGAACACCCCATGGCCCTCACCCTGGCGCAGGGAACGCCCCAGGAAAAGGCGGTCCGTGAATTCGTCGAGCGGGCAAAGGCCCAGGACAGGAGCTTCAGGGCCGAGACGGAGCTCAAGAAGGAGGGTGTCTTTACCGGAAAATATGCGATAAACCCTTTGACAGGGGCCAAAGTCGCCATCTACGTGGGCAATTTCGTGCTCATGGAGTACGGGACCGGCGCCATCATGGCGGTTCCTGCCCACGACCAACGGGATTTCGAATTCGCCAAAGAATATAATCTTCCCATAATCGTCACTATCGTGCCCAAGGGCCACAGCCTCGATCCGGAGACCATGACCGAAGCCTATGTGGACGACGGCGTGCTGGTCAACTCCCATATCTTCAACGGCCTGCCCAACAGGGAGGCTATGCCTAAGATTATTGCCCATCTCGAGCAGAAGGGTACGGGCAGGGGCAAAGTCAATTTCCGGCTCCGGGATTGGGGGATATCGAGACAGCGGTACTGGGGAGCGCCTATCCCCATCATTTACTGTGAGGATTGCGGCATCGTGCCCGTCCCCAGTGAGGATCTTCCCGTGGTCCTCCCCCTCGACCTGGAGATCAAGGTGGTGGGACGGTCTCCTCTGGCGGAATGTGCGGAATTTTATGAAACCACCTGTCCCAAGTGCGGTAGACCCGGACGGCGGGAAACGGATACCATGGATACTTTCGTGGAATCATCCTGGTACTACGCCCGGTATACATGCCCTGACTATGACAAGGGGCCCCTCGACAGGGCCAGGGTGGACTACTGGATGCCCGTGGACCAGTATATAGGCGGGGTCGAGCACGCGGTGCTTCACCTCCTCTATTCGAGGTTCTTCAACAGGGTCCTCTATGACCTGGGCCTCACGGCGGAAAAGGAGCCTTTCAAGAACCTTCTGACCCAGGGAATGGTCATCAAGGACGGGTCGAAGATGAGCAAATCGAAGGGCAATGTGGTAGACCCCGATTACCTGATCGAGAAGTATGGGGCCGATACCGCCCGGCTTTTCTGTCTTTTCGCGGCCCCCCCGGAGAAGGACCTCGATTGGAGCGACAAAGGAGTTGAAGGAAGCTTCAGGTTCATCCAGAGGGTGTGGAGGCTCGTGGAGGAGAGGGTGGACGAGCTAAGGTCCGTCATGCCTCTTTTTGCCCCCGAGTCCGGAAACGCCGATGCGGTGCGCCTCGCATTCAAGATCCACCAGACGATCAAGAAAGTGACCGACGACCTGGAGAGGTTCCATCTCAATACCGCCATTTCAAGCATCATGGAACTGGTCAATACCACGTATAAGTACCTGGAATCGGGTATGCCTGATAAAGAGGCGCTGAGACTCGTCAGGGGCGTCGTGGAGACGATCCTCGTTCTTCTCTACCCTTTTGTCCCTCACATAGCGGAAGAGCTGTGGGAGGAGATCCGGGGGGAACAAGACCTCGGATGCTGGTGGCCCGGCTACAACGAGAACTACATCATAGAGGACAAGGTAACTATGGTGGTGCAGATAAACGGCAAGCTGCGGGATGGCTGCGAAGTAGAGAGAAACATGGATGAATCGCGGCTCAAAGAGATTGTCCTGGGCCTCGAAAAAGTGAGCCGCCATCTGGAAGGAAAAGAAATAAAAAAGATCATTATCGTTCCGAACAAAATCGTCAATATCGTTGTTTCGGGATAAGGGAGAGCTCCCCTATGGGAAAAAAAGAGAAGAGAAGTACGGGGCGGTTGCTCCTGTTGATCGCCCTGGCAATGGTTGTCTGTTCGTGCGGGTACCAGCTTGTCACCGACAGGGGCATTTACGGAGGGGATATAAAAAGTCTTTCCCTGCCCACATTCAAGAACATCACTTATGAGCCCCATGTCTCTCTCTATGTCACGAACGCTTTTTCCCGTGAGCTCGTCTCCATGGGACTTTTTCAATTGAATACACCGGACACGGACGCCTATCTGGAGGGGAGCATACAGAGGATCGTCATTTTGCCGGCGTCCATGAATTCGTCGGGGTTGGTAATAGAAAAACAGGCGACCATGTCGGTAGATATAGCCCTCTATCGTAAGAACGGGAGTTTTATCAAGCGCTGGGTCTTCAGCGATACCGAGCCGTACAGGGTGGACGATGTAAACTTGGAAGAATATAATAAGCGTGCGGCATTCGAGGTGATCTCAGGGAGGATCGCGAGAAAGTTCTCCGCCGTGTTGCTCGTGGAGTACTGATGCCCGATGACCCCTCGCCATTTCAAGGGGTCCGCAAAAAAGAAATAACCTTTAGCAGGGTAAAAGAACCGTGCAAGGCGGGGCGCTCAAAGGCGGCCCTGCCGTATCGGTGGATTAAGCCTTATTCAGAAAAGAATGGACCTTTTTCGAAAGCCTTGAGACTTTTCTTGACGCGTTGTTGGAATGGATCACACCCTTCGATGCTGCCCTGTTGATAAATGAGACGGCTTTCTTGAAGGCTTCATCGACGTTTGAAGTATCCTTCCCTTCCATAACCGACATCACCTTCTTCATGTATGTTTTCATGGTAGACTTCACATGTGAATTCCTGAGTCTTCTCTGTTCCGACTGCCGTGCCTTCTTTACTGCAGATTTATTTTTCCTCAAAATCGACCCTCCAAATAATTTGTCCTTTATTTACCACTAATTCCAGTCTAAGTCAACCATAAAATGAGCACAGAAGAGCGAAAAAGGACCTATCCGTACACCACCGGCCAGGACGGAGGAAGGGATATACCCTGTCTGCGTCCTGTTCGATCCATACCTCAATATTGTTGAACGATAGGCCCTTTTAAAAGAGGCAACATCTCCCGGAATTAAAGACTACTTTTTTCCGGCAGCTCTTTTCGAAGCTTTGAGCGGATTGATCTTCTGCTCTTCCACCGCCTTCCCCTTCTTCACGTGGGACGACATGGAGCACGCACCCTTCTGCCATTTTTGTGAAGGCGCGGGAAAGCTGGAACAGTACTTTCCTGTCTCGAATACAACGATCCTCGTGCAGCCCTCACAGCTCTCCACGATTGTAAAACATTTTCCTCCGGAGTAAGAACATCCTGCCTTCTTCATGAAAAGGCACTCTGTACCCGGTTTTAACGTTACACATACCATAACGGCATCACCTCCTGAAATATGTATCAAAAGCCTAATAATAAACAATATTTCCGCCCCTTTGTCAATAGGCGAAAGCCCGCCGGTACGCGCTCTTCATTGAGGTTCTGTGGGGGCGCCATGGGAGTAGGCTGTAATCGCGCGACGCGACGCCGGTTGGAGGCAGGCATCATCCGCATTGCCGCCGCTTCAGTAGACCCAGGGAATCAGCCGCCACGTGCGGGAACAATAGCTTTCGTATTCATCGCCGAATTGTCCGAGAAGCAACCTCTCCTCGGCGCGGATGCGCGCCAGGAGCACCGGAATAGTGAGTGCGCAAAGAAGGATGCCGATAACCGAGCGGAAGGCAAGGGCCCAACCAACCATATTGATGATCAGCCCCAGATAACTGGGGTGACGGATGACGCGGTACACACCGCTCGTCACCAGCATATGCCCGGGCTGAATGGAGACCAGTCCGCTGAAGCGGCTGCCCAGCACAAAGACGGGCCACAGTCGGAGCAGGCCGCCCAGGGCGAAAAGAATGACCCCGGTCCAGCGAACTAATTCTCCGTCCATAACCCAGAACTCTTTCAGGTCCGTATAAGCCGGGACATAGCCGGCAAGGAGCCCGATAAGACCAAGGGCCGCGATGACCCATCGGTTGCGTCGATCCTCACGCTCGCCGGAACTTAGATTGCCCTTGCTGAAAAGCGATGCGCCGGACAATAGGATGGTTATAATGGCAAGGACAACCAGGGACGTATGGGAAAAGAACGCGCCAAACCCTCCCCCGCCCCAAATTGCAAGGCCGAGGTAGGCGAGGCCACTTGCCATTGCGATGAATGCCATTCTGATCTTGTTCATCAGGACCCTCTTTTGCTGCTCCGTTACACGCCCTAACGCATCACACGCATCACACGCGCATCACACGCTTTCACGCTCTAACGCCTCAACCGCCTTTCCCGCCCTCGCCAGGTCCTCTTCGGTGTCTATGCCGAAACCTTTATATTCGACGGGGATTACCTTGATCTTATAGCCCTGTTCCAGAACGCGGAGTTGTTCGAGGGATTCGGTTTCTTCGAGGAGGCTTTTTTCCATTGAAATGAATTTGTGGAGAAAATGGCGGGAGAAGGCATAGATGCCTATGTGGCCCCACAGGGGGATATCTTTTCTCCCTCGCAGATAGGGAATTGGAGAGCGGGAGAAGTAGAGGGCGAAGCTGTTCGCGTCGAGGACCACCTTGACCATATTGGGGTTCATGTACTCTTCTTCGGAGATAGGGGTGCACAGGGTGGCCATGTCGAGGTTTTCCTGCTCCATTTTTGTAAAGAGGGCGTTCACCATTTGGGGTTCGATGAAGGGCTCGTCGCCCTGAAGGTTGACGACAAGGTCGCCCTCTTTGCCCTCTAAGGCGGCATACACCCTGTCCGTGCCTGACCTGAGGTCCGGGCTCGTCATTGCGACCTCTGCTCCGAAAGAGCGACATGCCTCTTCGATGCGGGAGTCGTCGGTGGCGACGATTACACGGTCGGCATCGGAGGAAAGGGCCTTTTCATATACCCATTGGATAAGGGGCTTCGGGCCTATCTTTCGTAGAGGTTTGCCGGGGAGCCGGGTGGAGCCGAATCGGGCGGGTATGACCACGACCTTTTTCACAGGGGCCTCCTATTTGCCGTCGAGGTATCGCTTCAGGAAGATTCCCGTATAACTTTTTGGGGTCTTCATCACAGTTTCGGGAGTGCCCGCCACCAGGAGGGTGCCGCCCTTGTCTCCCCCTTCGGGGCCGAGATCTATCAAGTGGTCCGCGCATTTTATCACATCGAGGTTGTGCTCGATCACCACCACGGTATTTCCCCTGTCCGTCAGTTCGGTGAGCACGCGGAGAAGCTTTTCTATGTCGGCAAAATGGAGTCCCGTAGTAGGTTCGTCCAGGATATAAAGAGTCGAGCCCGTATCTCTCTTCGAGAGCTCACGGGAGAGTTTTATCCTCTGGGCCTCTCCGCCTGAAAGGGTAGTCGCCGCCTGGCCGAGTTTGATATAGCCCAGTCCGACTTCATTCAGGACCTTCAGCTTCGTCTTGATAGACGGGATGGAAGAAAAGAATTCCGTGGCCTGGGTGACGGTCAGCTCGAGTACGTCGGCGATGCTCTTGCCCTTGTAAGTGATCTCCAGGGTATCCCGGTTATATCTCTTCCCCTTGCACACATCGCAGACGATATAGACGTCGGGAAGGAACTGCATCTCGATCTTCACATAGCCCTCGCCCGCACACGTCTCGCAGCGGCCGCCTTTCACGTTGAAGGAGAACCGTCCCTCTTTATAGCCGCGCATCCTCGATTCCGGGATCCGGGTGAAAAGCTGCCGGATAGGGGTGAAGATGCCCGTATAGGTGGCGGGGTTCGACCGCGGCGTCCGGCCTATGGGAGACTGGTCGATGTCGATCACGCGATCGATGGCTTCATGGCCGTCCAATCCGTCCGTCTCTCCGGCCCTTTCCCTCGATCTATAGAGTTTTTGCTTGAGAAGTGGATAGAGGGTGTCTACCACGAGGGTGCTCTTACCCGAGCCGGAAACGCCGGTGACGCAGGTGAAGACCCCCACGGGTATATCGACGGTGATATTCTTCAGGTTATGGGAGCGCGCGCCCCTGATGCGTATGAAGCCTTTCGGGGTCCGCCTGACTTCGGGTATATGGATTTCGAGCCTTTTCGAGATATACTTGCCCGTGATGGAGGTTTCATGACGGGCAAGGTCCTCCGGCGTGCCCTGGAATACGAGGTACCCCCCGTTTTCACCGGCGCCGGGGCCGAGATCTATTACATAGTCGGACGAGACGATGGCATCGTGGTCGTGCTCCACTACGATTACTGTGTTATCGAGGTCCCGTAGCTTGAAAAGCGTCTTAAGAAGTCGTTCGTTGTCGCGCTGGTGGAGGCCTATGCTCGGCTCATCCAGGACATATACCACCCCGGTGAGCCCCGAGCCGATCTGTGTGGCAAGCCTGATCCTCTGGGATTCGCCCGACGAGAGGGTTGCCGAATTACGGCTGAGGGTGATATAGTCGAGGCCTACGTCCATGAGGAATTTGAGCCGCGAGAGGATCTCCTTGAGAATAGTCTTCGCAATCTCCCTCTCCTTCTCGGTGAGAGTAAGATTGGAGAAGTAATCGAGACAGCACTCGATGGTCTGGCAGGTGACTTCATTAATGTTGAGGCCGGATACCTTTACCCAGAGCATCTCTTTTTTGAGCCTCGCGCCGTTGCACGTGGGGCAGGGGATAAGGTTGATGAAGCGCTCCAGCCTGGCCTTTTCAAAAAATTCGGCCCGCTCCCAATCTTTCTGAAGCTCTTTTATCACGCCTTCGAAGTGCTTCTTGACGAGCAGCCGCTTTCCTCCCCTGTCGGAGAAGAATTCCAGGTCCTCTTCCGATCCGAAAAGTATCACGTCCTGGACCTCCTTCGGGATCTCTTTGAAGGGCCGGTGGATGTCTATTTTGTACCTGTTCACGAGGGCTTCGAGGAGAGGCATGAAATGGATGGGGCTTTTCTCGCCCCAGGGGACGACCGCCCCTTCACGCAATGAAAGGTCCTGGTTCGGGATGATGAGGATCGGATCGAAATACTCCTTCACCCCGAGCCCGAGACAGGTGGGACATGCGCCATAGGGGTTGTTGAAGGAGAACATGCGGGGCTCGATCTCCGGATAGCTGATCCCGCAGTCCGGGCAGGCAAATTTTTCACTGAAGACAAGGGTCTCTTCACCGGTCTCCACTTTTATAATGCCTTCCGTTTTGTGGAGGGCGAGTTCGACCGCCTCGGAGAGTCTCCTCTCGACGCCTTCCCTTAGGGCGATACGGTCTATTATGACCTCTATCTCATGCTTTTTCTTCTTGTCGAGGACGATCTCTTCCGAAAGGTCTCGTATCTTCCCGTCGATCTTTATACGGGAAAAGCCCTGCTTTCTCAGGTCGTCGATCTCTTTTCTGTACTCCCCCTTCCGGCCCCGCACGATGGGGGCGAGGATGGTGAGCATGGAGCCCGCGGGCAGGGCGGAGATGCTGTCCACGATCTGGGGGGCGTGCTGGCTCTTGATCTCTTTACCGCAACTGTAGCAGTACACCCGGCCGATTCGGGCAAAGAGGAGGCGGAGGTAATCGTAAATCTCCGTGACCGTGCCCACCGTGCTTCGAGGGTTTTTGCTTATGGTCTTCTGCTCGATGCTGATTGCGGGGGAGAGGCCCTCGATGTAATCCATGTCGGGCTTGTCCATGAGCTCGAGGAATTGGCGGGCATAGGAGGAGAGGGATTCGACGTAGCGCCTCTGCCCCTCGGCATAGATGGTGTCGAAGGCGAGGCTGGACTTGCCCGAGCCGCTGGGCCCGGTGATGACCACCATTTTGTTCCTTGGAAGCTCGACATCGATGTTTTTGAGATTGTGCTGCCGCGCGCCCTTTACGAAAATCCTGTTCACTGGTGGTAATATACCATTTTTTGCGAGACTTTTCCAGGCGTCGGGGGCGAGGGAGAGATGCGAGGGTGTTCGCTACGACCGCGAGTCAGCTTCTTTCAGAACAGCCGGCCACGGGGGCAGTGCCGCGGGCGGTAATGATTCCCCTTTTACTTCTCCGTTTTTGGCTTGTCCCACTCTTTCCAGGCCTCTCCCGTCTTCCTTTCCCAGTCCGTTTCGAAATCTTCCGTAAAGAATTCAAAGATATCGGATTGATTCTCCTTGGCCAGCATCACTGCGCCGAGACAGGCGAGGCCCGAGACGAAGAAGAGCCAGAAGGCGTGACGATAGGCTTCCACCGGGTATGCGGCGCCTGCCTTTCCGACTCCGTCTAATATGGCCCCGACCAGAGGCTGGTAGAGGACTCCCCCGATAAAGGGGAAGGCGTTCACGAAACTTATGGAGGTGCCTGCCATCTCAAGGGGGAACATCTCCTTTGTCGCCGTGACCGCAATCGGATGGGCGGCTCCCGCCGCAACGGCCATCAAAAAGAAGATCGCATAGAGAATCGCGAGGGGGAGGCCTTGAGGAAAGGCCAGGAGCACGGACCAGCACGCAAGGTGGAGAAAGGCCGCAAGAAGAAGAACCTTTTTTCGGCTCATGAATATTTTATCCGACAAGTAGCCCAGGGCCGGGCTGCCCAATATGAGGGCAAAGGCGCTCATGGAGAGGATGTTTCCTGCCCCTGCCTTTGAAAGGTGATAGACGTCGGTAAGATACGGACCGGCCCAGAGACCCGAGAAGCCGAAGAGGGTGCCTCCGGCAAAGAGGTTGAATATGGCCACAGGCCAGAACCGTCGCTCCCGGAGCACTGCACCGATCTGAGATCCTCCTTTTCCTTTCGCGGATGCCGGGACCGGCCGTGATTTGGCGATAGGGGGAAATCCCTTGTCCTCGGGCTTGTCGAAGACAAAAAACCAGGCCAGGAGGGCGAGAAGTGCGGTGACGGCGCCGATGATAAGAAAGGCCACCCTCCAGTCGAAGTACTGGGCGAGAAGGGCGAGCGGTGTGGCCGCCCCGAGCCATCCTATGCCGCCTGCGCCGACGAAAAATCCCGACACCCGGGCGAATTCCTGACCCCTGAACCAATGGGCCAGAATCTTCATCGAACAGACGAAGACGACGGAGAGACCGAGGCCTACCACAATTCTGGAATATATGGCGAAGCTGAAGGAGGGGGAGAGGCCGAACCCGATAGACCCTAATGCCGCGACAAGGCCGAAGAAGATAATCGTATTGCGCGTGCCCCACCGGTCGGCGATGATCCCCGTGGGTATCTGCATGGCCGCATAGGGATAGAAGTAGCTCGACGCGAGGACCCCAAGGGCCGCGCCACTGATATGGAAACCCTTTATCAGGTCGGGGGCGACCACCGCCGGACAGACACGGTGGAAGAAGACGAACATATATTGGACCGCAAGGACTGCAAAAATGAGCCGGCGGTATTTCTTCGCTTTTTCCCATCGGTCTTCCATAACAGAATCTCCTTATAAAGGAATCGGTGCAGTCTCCAATCGCGCCCTTCAATTATTTCGGCAGGACCTGAGGCTTTGACGGGGCCGGCCCGGTCATGGATAGAATTTACATGCGGGGGTATTCCGAGAAAAGGGCGGAGAATGGGTAATGTATAAATTCGTGCACATGGGTCTCAGCTGATATCTAGCCTAAACCATAGCCCTGCAACAGTTTTGTAACATGAAAGATTTTTGTAATGCAAGTGTTTCACAGAATAAGCGTACATTACAGCCCTGATTATAGCGGCTGGAGCGTAAGGGAAGGACATGCAATTCCGAAAGCAGGATACCTTATGTCGCCTCTTAAAAGATATGACTCCTTAATCGGTCCCGAACCTGATCTCATCATGAGTCAGATCGACCAGGTCATCACCGTTGTAGATGGCAAAATGCGTCCTCTGGCATTTCTGGCAGAAATGTTTCACCGTGGTCACGCCGTTTATGGCACGTAGGGTTCCCGTATATTTAATCTGTTCACTTTGGCAGAAAGGACACCAGCCGCCGCCCTGACTGACCCAATTCCTGACCTGGTTTGTTGAAAGCATAAAAGGATGGTCCATAAACGCCTCCTTATCACGGTCTTCTCTTCAGTTCATAGCATCTTCGGGAGAAAAGGACAATGTTTTTCGAGAGGCGGGGTTGCCCCCTCTGAATGGCGGGGACCGCATCATATGAACGGGCTGGTAGGGAAATCATTGAGGCGGACATCTGGATTCCGCCTTATAACGATTTAAGCCACATCGTCGGGTGCCGATAAAGATGAAGTCCCTTCAGGGAGAAAAAGAGGAGGTAGTTTTATGAAGAGAATTGTTTCGGTGATGATCTTGGTTTTAATGGTGAGTGTGGGCGTGGCATTCATTGCCAATGCCGCCACCATGGATGACGCAAAGGTGCTGGTGGACAAGGCATTGGTCTACATGAAGGCGCACGGACTGGAAAGGACAATAGCGGAAGTGAACGGCAACCCCAAAGGCCAGCTTACTAAAGGCGATCTTTACGTGATCATTCAGGATTTTAATGGGGTCATCCTGGCGAATGGCGGGAACCCGAAACTGACCGGACAGAATCATCTCGAGGTAAGAGATGCATCGGGTAAGTATTTCGTAAAAGAACAGGTTGAAGTGGCAAAAACAAAAGGCAGCGGTACGGTTGACCTCGTGTGGACGAACCCCGCAACAAAAATGGTTCAGCCAAAGACAAACTTCGTAAAAAGAGTAGAAGGCCAGAATATCATGGTCATGGCAGGGGTATTCAAATAAATTAATTAAATATTCGAGAAAACCCCCTGAAGGTTTCAAATCTGTACGAGGTGTAATGTTTCTTTGTTCTTGACGTGCGTTTTTTCCTTTTTCGGCCCGTACCAAATCCGTCGCGGTTCATCGATTATTGGATTAACCGGATTACACCTCCCGGGCCGAAGAAAGGAACATATGCCTCACCCGAGCTACAAGCCCCGCTCATGGATTTTCTGATAAGGCTGATCATTTTCTGATATACTCTTCCCATGATTAAGCTCGCAACAGAGATAAACAGCCTCTGGGAGCCCGTTTTTCCTTATCTTGCCCGGCATATCGGCGAAGTCTACGGCCGCAGGGACGGAGTGGTGCTCGACGTGGGTCCTTTTGCCGGGGCGATGTTCGAATTGAGAAGAAAAGGCGTAGGAGAAGCTTTTATAATCGCCTCCTTTCCTTATGGTATGGCAGAGGCATATAAAGAGGAGATAGAGGCTCGGGGTCACGCGGGAAAGGTCGGAGTAATCGACACGGAACCCGGCCTGGCCTGCGTGAGAGATAATTCGATAGACCTTCTCGTTTTCCGGGGGGCGCTGTTCTTTCCCGCCCTCTTCCGCACCGACCTTTCCGTCATGTTCAGGGTCCTCAGGAGGGGCGGTATTGCCTTTGTAGGCGGCGGGTTCGGGAAATATACCCCTCCTGCGGTTATCGAAGCCATAGGGGAGAGGTCGCGGGACCTCAACCTGAAACTCGGTAAGACAGGGGTCAGCGTCGAGGATGTATGGAACTCTGCGAAGGGCGGCCTGGCGGAGGGACATATGGAAATTATATCCGAAGGCGGGCTTTGGGTAGTGATAAGAAGATAGCACAGGGAGACGTAATGATTGTTCAAGAAACGGGTGAGGTTAAGGAGGGTTTTTATATTACGGGCCTTGCCTCGTACCCCGTTCAACTGCTGGACGGCATGACGCCGGTGCTTTTTGACGCGGGCACCACGTGCGCGGGCGAGCTTTACGTGGAGGCTATCCGCGAGGTCCTCGGAAAGCGGGAGCCCGCCCTGCTGCTCATTAGCCATGTCCATTGGGACCATTGCGGGGCCGCATCTTATTTGAAGAAGGCCTTTCCCTCAATGAAAATTGCGATGTCGGCGAAGGCGGCGGAAGTGCTGAAGCGTCCCGGGGCGGTGAAGCTTATCACGAACCTCAACAGGAGCGCCCGGTCCATCGTGCCCACCCTGCCCGGCGGCAACTCGCCTAAACTGATAGATGACGATTTTGAACCCTTTGAAATAGATAGGGAAGTGAAAGACGGCGATATCATTGACCTGGGAGAGGGGTTGACGGTCCATGCCATGGCAACTCCGGGCCATACGCGCGACCATATGAGCTACTATATTCCCGGGGAGCAGATCCTCCTCGCCGCCGAGGCCTCCGGCTGCCTCGCGGGCTCAGGCGAGATCATCCCGGAGTTTCTCTCCGATTATGACGCCTATTTTGCATCTCTTCAGGCATTGGCCCGCCTGCCCGTCCGCGTCCTCTGCCAGGGCCACCGGATGGTGTTCGTCGGAAGGAAAGAGGTCCGCTCCTTCTTCGAGCGTTCCGCGGAGAGTGCGATACGCTTCAGGGCGCGGATCTGCGATCTGCTCAAGGCGGAAGAAGGCGCCATTGAACGCGTCGTCAGGAGGATCAAGGAGGAGCAGTACGATTCCATTTCAGGGATCAAACAGCCCGAAATTCCCTACCTTCTCAATCTCACCGCCCAGGTGACCCACCTGGCCCGGAAAAGCGACTGCTCGTAAGAAAGGTGGGCTCTTGAAGATAAGGTCCTTAGGCATAATGGTCATCGCTCACGCCTCGGCGGACATCAATCAGGGGGCCATACCCGTCCTCCTGCCTTTCTTCATCGCCCAGCACCACATCAGCTATGCCGTGGCGGCCGGAGTCGTATTCGCCGTAAATCTCGTATCGACTATATTTCAACCGGCCTTCGGGTACGTGGTGGATAAACAGTCAAGGCCCTGGCTCATCCCCGTCTCCATGCTCGCCATCGGGTGCGGCGTCTCTTTTACCGGCATTGCGCCGAGCTACGAGATTGGTTTCGCCGGACTCATTGTGGCCGGTCTCGGGATCGCCATGTTTCACCCTGAAGGGGCGCGGCTCATGAATTATCTTGCAGGGGAGAAGAAGGCGACCGCCATGAGCCTCTTCGGAATCGGAGGTCAACTGGGGTTTGCGGTGGGGCCGATCCTCGCCACCGCAGTGCTCCTCAATACAGGCATCAAAGGCACGGTGTACCTCGTCATACCCACCGCGATCGTGGCGGGGATCGTCATGTATGTGCTTCCCGGGCTCACCGCGGGCTATGAGAGAAAAGGCTCCCCCCGGCGGGCCCTCACCCACAGCGAAGGCCGCGATATGTGGCCTGCCTTTACCTTCCTCGCATCCGCGCTCCTTTGCCGCTCCGTTATTTTTTATGGGCTCAATACCTTCCTTCCCCTCTTCTGGATAAAAGTGCTCCACGGATCGGAAAGCGCCGCCGGCCTCGCCCTCGCCGTGCTTTTGGGCTCGGCCATAGGAGGCAACTTTCTCGGAGGGGGCCTTGCAGAGCGCATCGGCTACCGCACCGTCACCCTCACGGGCTTCGGGCTTCTCACTTTATGCCTTCCCTTCCTCGCCTTCACCCATGATCCTTTTTGGGCAATAATGACTCTCATCCCGATAGGAGTGGTACTCTCGCTGCCTTTCGGCCCCATGGTCGCCCTCGGCCAGATGTATCTGCCCACAAGAGTGGGGCTCGCCTCAGGCATCACCCTGGGCCTCGCCTTCTCCTTCGGTGGCCTTACCACCCCATTGCTCGGCATGGTGGCCGACCATTACGGACTAAGGGCTGCCATCACAGTAGTCGCCTTTCTTCCGATAATCTGTCTGGGCCTGGTCCTCGCCCTGCCCCGCACCAGCCATGGCGCATCGCACAGGAGTGATAATTAGATAGAAAGCAAACGCAGAGCGGCAAAAGAAGAGAAGTGAAGTAAAGAGGAGAAGCAAAAGCAAGGCGTCGGGATTGAGAATTGGGGGTGGGACGGGCAGGCTACAGGGACTATTCCTTCCGCTCCGGCTGCTCCGGGCCTGACCCAAGACGCTCCCAACTTCTCTCGCTCAGTGCGCACTTAATTGAGGTGGCGAGGCACACGGGTCGTCCGCAAAGAGGGCTGGTTCTGTGGGGTCTGATCCCCCTATCCGGCGCTCGTGCCGGCTGTGCCGTCACCGAAAGTTTCTGCTGCAGGGTCCCAAGCCCCTCCACAAAGTCGCTCCAGGAACAGCCCCCGCAGCCCACCCGTCAGGACGAACTTTGCCTGAATATCTCTTCCGTAACAGTTACAAATAAATAGCAGGACTAAAGAAGATGGTCCAGAACCATACTTTGAGAGCACGTAAATTCAGTCCCGGCCGCGACCACCCGCGGACCCCACGCCTATCGACGCCGTGACCCGGGGCATGCCCTCGCCCCGACATTTTTCTTGACCAGAAATCCCGGAAGTGATAATATCAATGATATCATTTAGTGAACATATGTTTCATTGCATGAAAGAGTCCGTTCCGGCTAATTATTCTTTGAGGACGTCGACTTCGGGGCTGGACGGGGATTCATTGAAGACGTAATGCTTTAGCCTGTTCAGAATGACTGGGTATAGAATTATCGGAATATTACTCATCGGAACCGATAGGAGTAGACACAACAGGGAAAGAACCACTGAAAGACCGTTCGGATCACGCCGGATTGGGTGTTCGAATACCTCGTATTTGACATTCACGCAAGGAAAACATCTGAATAGTCATCATTTCCGTGCAATGTTAGGTTCGTGAAACACGGGTCTTATCAAAATAAGGGAGGGCGCCATGTCAAATTTTGAAGAAATGTACCGTCAGAAACTGGTTACTCCGGAGATAGCAGCCAAGGCAGTCAAATCGGGGGACGTCATTTGGGCCCCGCCGGCTTCCAACGAGCCCATAGCTATATGGAAGGCCATTGCCGCCCGGAAAGATGAACTGGAAGGGGTCGTCATCCGACAATTCCTGTCGAGGCACCAACAGCCCCATATGGATCCATCCTATGCTCCCCACATCTTTATTGAAAGTCTTTTTCTCACGGATAAAGTGAGAAATCTCATTAACGAAGGGTACGGGAGTTATGTGCCGACGAATTTCGGCGATATACCCTCCATAATCAGGCAAAGCGAGCATGTGGACATTTTGGCTCTTACCGTGTCTCCTATGGATGAACATGGTTATTTGACCTTCGGCTTGGGCTGTGACTATACCCCCGCTGCTATAGAATGTGCCAAAACAATAATCGCGGAAGTCAATCCCAATATGCCGAGGACCTATGGGCATAACTGCCTCCATATATCAAAAGTAGATTACATATTGGAGTGCAATGAGTCCATCGCAGAACTGCCTCCCCCTGTTATCACCGATACCGACAGGACGATCGGCTCCTATATCGCGGACCTCATCGACGACGGCTCCACTCTTCAAATAGGCATAGGCGGTGTTCCCGCGGCGGTATGCAAATTCATGGAGCACAAGAAGGACCTGGGAATACATACGGAACTCGTGAGCGACTATATCATGAGCATGGTGGAAAGCGGGTGTGTAAACGGGAGCAAGAAAACCATCCATAAGGGTAAGGTCGTGGCTACTATCGTCGAGGGCACCAGGAAGCTCTTCGATTGGCTCCGTGACAACAGGCTCATTGAGTTGCATCCCGTAGACTATACAAATAACGTGAATGTGATTGCTCAGAACCATAAAATGGTCAGCATCAACGCGACCATCGAGGTTGATTTATTTGGCCAATGTGCGTCTGAGAGTATCGGAACGAAGGTCTGGGGAGGAAGCGGAGGACAGGCCGATTTTGCCAGGGGCGTCACTATGTGTCCCGGCGGTAAAGGCTTTATCGTGGTGCCTTCCACGGCGAAAAAGGGCACAATTTCGAAGATCGTTCCCTTCTTGAATCCCGGGACCTGCGTGACTACCAGCAGGACCCATGTAGACCACGTGGTGTCGGAGTTCGGGGTTGCCAAACTTCGCGGCAAATCGGTACGGGAAAGGGCCCTGGCTATGATCAGCATTGCCCACCCGAAGTTTCAGGATGAACTGCGCCACTCGGCGAAAAAGATGAAAATTATATAAACCGTAACTTCCGGCTTTACTCGCTCCCGGACCTCCGGTCCGGTCATGTGCTAATATCCCAAGGGGGAATTGGTTATTCCAATTCCCCCTTGGTCAACCGGGCAGTATTGAGGTGGGGAGGATGAGACCGTGAATAGGTCTTGAGCCCAAAACCGGAGGAGACCGTGGTATCCCTTTATGTGCTCCTCTGGGTCTTGACCGGGTTATCAGCTTTATGGCTCGAGAGGGAAACAGGCATGAACTACGGTGCCTTTGCCCGGCTCCGACGTCAGTTCCAGGTGTCCCCCTGCAAGGGAGGCGCGCTCCTGCATGCCAAGCAAGCCGAAGCTCTCGCCCTTCAATGCTTTTACGCGGGTTTCGTCGATATTGAAGCCTTTTCCGTCGTCCCTCACGGTAAGATGAAGCTCCCCACTCATCGTCTCGAGGTCGATATACACAGCCTTCGCCTCCGAGTGCCGGGCGGCGTTCGTTAGCGCTTCCTGGGTAATTCGGAAACATGTCAGCTCGAGAATCGGGGAAAATCGTTCTTCCGTGAAGTCGGTATAGAATACTACTTTGAATCCTGCCTTGGCGGATAGCCAATTCACGTACCAGTCCAACGCCGCAGTAAGACCGAAGTCGTCAAGGATAGAAGGACGAAGCTCGATGGAAAGATTGCGTACTTTATGTATCAGCTCCTCCACCGTGGGTGCGTTTTCATGCATCGAGGCCAGCGCCGATTCCAAGGTTCTGGAACCCTCTGTCCGCTTTAGGCCGATCTTGAGCGCGGTGAGGGTCTGGCCTATTTCATCGTGAAGCTCGCGGGCAATATAACGGCGTTCCGTCTCCTGTATTTCGAGAAGGCGGTGCGATAGGGTTCTCAATTGCTCCATGGTGCGTTGAAGTCTTTCCTCCATTGCCCGTTTCTCTGTCACGTCCTCCACCGTACCGTCTAAATGATGGGGGACCCCGTTCTCATCATTGATTATGCGCATAGTGAGATGGCCTATCCCTTTCCCGCCGTCTTTACGAAGATGCTCATTCTCATATATTGCCCGTCCGTTGTTTTCCTGCATGCGCAGAAGGACCCGGGCCCTGTCTTTCGGGTTGGCATAGACTTGTGCGGCAATGTCGGAGATGGAGTCGATCAGGTCCTCCGGTGATTCATACCCGAGAATAGCGGCAAGGGCCGGATTTGCCTTTAGAAACCTGCCTTCAAAAGTAGACTGAAATATTCCCAGCGGGGAGTTTTCAAAGATGCCGCGGTACCTTTCTTCACTCATCTTCAGGGCCATCTCTGAATGTTTACGCTCGGTGATGTCGTGAACGGTGCCGATCGAACGGAGTGGATTACCGTCGGGACCATAAAAGGTCTCGCAGAGCTCATGGACATACTTTGTGCGTCCATCGGGCATAAAGAGCCGGTATGTAATGTCATAAGGTTCCTCTGTCTTGAGAGAGACAGTGTAGGCCTGATTTACGAATTCCCGGTCAGCCGGATGAACCGCACCCAATAGGGCATCACGGGTTGCAGTGATTGCCTGCGGGTTTAACTCAAGCATACGGTAGATCTCATCGGACCAGATCAACGTGTTCCGGGCAAGATCCAGCTCCCAATTGCCGATGTGAGCAATCCTTTGCGCCTCTTTGAGGCTGTTCTCGTTACGCCGCAGTCGCGCCTCCATCTTCAGAAGAACTATGCACACGGGAGGCGAAACGATCGCGGGGATCAGAAGGGACATAAAAATCTCGAAACTCCGAACCGAACCGACAAGAATATAGGCCGCCACCAGATAGATGGCCAGGGAAAAAAGAACGCAAAACAAGGCGAGAATCAGCGTGAGGAATGGCACACTGAACCGTTTAGTCACACTCTGTACGAACACGGGACGCTCCTGCAAATGGGTCGACTACGCATGGTACATTGTCGGATTTAAGCGCGCTCCTGTCAAGGATTGCCTGAGGAGCAGCCCCCGCAGCCCGCCCCTCAGGGCGAATTCACCTGAACAGAGACTTCTCTAAGACCAAATAGGATGGGGCCCCTTCCGTGGTGGGTGTGAATTTACTGAATAAAACCGATCACAACACAAAAATCAGTGAGAGGCCCGGATTTATGGCCGATTCACTGCATTGACGAGTCATACTCTACAGATAGTCCTTCCTTGGTGGACTGAAAAGTCTACTACTTCACCAGGCTCGATGATTTCGATGCGATGCTCAACCTCGCAAGGAATAGAGTATGAATCCCCCGGCCCAATCACCTGGTCATTATTCCCAAATACTATTCTATAGCTCCCCGAGATCACATAACCACTTTGCTCATTTGGATGCTTGTGCAGAGGAGGAGCGTCCCCTTTCTTGTAAAGCATTTTAGTTACCATTGATTCCGGGCCATAGGAGAGCAGAACAAAGTCCACCCCCAAAAAAGCTTCTTCGCTGCGCATCAGTGGATTTAACTATCATACCTTCTCCTTCCGGGTGCGTTGACCATTATCCTCCAAGTACGTTCTGATTACAACGGAAAAACCCAGGACACGTGTTGCGGATTGCCACCTCGCGGCCCGACTTTTGCCTAGAATGCCGAGGTGTTGACTACAGAAAAACCATGCATGGTTCCCTTTTCTCCGTAGGCCCTTTCCTTTTTACTCCCCACGCCTTTACTCGGGCGGTATTTTTGCATTCCCTTCGTCCGTTGCATGCTATATGTTATGTCATTAACTAACCGCGCAAGGGAGCAGGATGTGGCGACAAATTCTCTTTTTACCCCACCGATCGATGACCGCTACTTCGAGGATTATGTGCCCGGATCGGTCTATGAGTTTGGATCGATCACGGTTGAGGAACAGGATATTATTGAATTTGCCCGATTGTATGACCCCCAACCCTTCCATCTGGATCGTGAAAAGGCTAAAGAGAGCCCCTTCGGCGGCATTATCGCCAGCGGCTGGCACACGGCTGCCCTCACTATGCGGCTTCTCGTGGATCACTACGTTTCCACGGTCGCCGGCATTGGTTCGCCCGGGTCCGGACCAATCCTATTTTTGAGGCCCGTCCGCCCGGGCGATGAGCTCTCAATCAGGGTGACCATTGTCGAAGCTCGCCGGTCCCGATCAAAGCCGGATCGGGGAACTGTCCGGGCCTTTGTGGAGACAATGAATCAGCGCGGGGAGATAGTCATGACCAGGACGGCCATCGGCATCCTTCGGCGCAGAAATAAAGCATAAAAGGAGCAAATTATGACCGAGCCCGCAATCCTGGAGGTATTTTCCGATTACGTCTGACCGTGGTGCTATATCAGTACCGTGCGTATTGACAAGCTGAGGAAGAATTATCATATAGAAATCCGTTGGACTGCCTTTCCCCTCCACCCCGAGACCCCGGAGCAGGGCCAAACCCTGGAAGAACTCTTCGCAGGAAGATCTTTTGACGTGAACGCCGCCATGCAACGAATGGAGCAGGCAGCGAGCCGGATTGGCCTTCCCATGGCTAAACGGACAATGACCTATAATAGCCGCCTGGCCCAGGAACTTGCAAAGTGGGCGGAATCGCAGGGTAAGGGCGATCAGTACCATAAGGCGGTATTTAAGGCGTACTATGTCGAGGGCAGAAATATCGGCAAGGAAGATGAGCTTGTCGGCCTCGCCGAATCTGTCGGCCTTTCGGGTGTTGAAGCAAGGTCTATCCTGAGAGAGAGAAAGTTTCGTGCAGCGGTGGACATTGATTGGGCGCGTTCCCGGGAACTGCTGATCACAGGGGTTCCCACGTTTGTAATGAATAGCCGAAGCATCGTGGGCGCCCAACCCTACGAAGTCCTCGAAGAATTCATTAAAGCCGGCGGCGCAAAAAGAAGGGATACCGGAGAAGAGGGAGAGTAAGGGCTTGATGCGTTCCGGTCCCGGCATGTAGGAAGGTCAGCCATTTTCGACCGCACAGATGAATGCGGCCTGGAAGCGTCCTTCAGCTATCGAGGACCCGAAACTCAACTTCGGGAAGCTATCAGGTTCACCTTATCTGCAAAATTCACTCCTTCCTCGATTCTGCTTCACGGGGCCGGGAGGGTTTTATACCTCACGCGCCTTGCGAGCACATTGGATCACCCGTTCGGTGAGGAGAAACGCTCCGAAGGACAGCCACCCGTGCGTGAGGAGGTGCGACGAGTTGGGTGGCTGAGTGCCGGACGAACAGTCTTTTAGCGGGTAATGGGCGCAGCCGAAGCTTGAGGTATAAAGCCCTCCCGGCCCCGTGGCTCCCCGACCCGCAAGGCTTTTCGGTCGCCCGCCGAATCACTCAAATAATCCTGAGTCAATGTATTATAATTGCATCTTTGTCGCCTGCTCATTAATTTGACCGATATGAAAAGGCAGATAATGACGAAGGGCCTGGTGTGTGACAGACGATGGACTGCAGAGGCTGTGCAGGGGCGACGAAATATTTATGCGAGAGGTCTGCGCCCCGATGTTCTCAGGCGGGGCGCAGACTCTTTTTGACTTTAATGGGGGCGCTACTTTCTTACCTTCATCATCTCATCGCAGCTCGGCAGGTAATCTTTTGCCGGGATGGTGACGATGTCGGAGCCGATCAGGAAGTCGTACCCGTTGGTCTTTTTGGTGATCCCGTAGTACATGGGCAGGGTCACCTGGTGGTCGCAGGCGCGCATCTCGAGCTTGCCTATGGGGCTTTCGATCGTGAGACCCTCGAGGGCGTCGATGAACTTCTCCGTATTGATCGACTTCGCCTTTTCATATGCCTTGGCAATGAAGATGCCGGTAATGTAGCCGTAAAGTGCGGTCGAGCCCGGATATCTCTTATAAGCCTTGCGGAACTCGTCGGTGAAAGCCTTGTTGGCGGGGGTGTTCGGGAAGTAGAAGTGGTAGCTCGAGCTTCCCATGATGCCCTCAGGGGCATCGGCTCCGAGAGGGGCAAGGGCTATCGTGTCGGTGGCATAGTGCTGGTAGATGGGGAGCTTCTTCTCGAGTCCCATGGCTTTTACCGCTTTCAGGAAATTCGTCACTCCTCCACCGCCTGAGGCGCTGATAAGGCAGTCCGGCTTGGCCTGAAGGATCGGGCTCAGATAAGGGGTAAGGTCCGTCTCCCCCACCTTTCTCCACGACTGGCCCAGGAGCTGGACATTCGGTTTCAATACCTTCAAATGGTTCCATATGGCGTCGGCGCAGGCATGGCCGAACTCATAATCTTCTCCTGCGATCCAGTATTTCGTATAAGGTTTCTTCGAAAGCGCGACGGCGGTCGCCCTCCCGATCATGGCAGTATTCTCATTGGTGCTGAAGACGTAGCGGTGTCCCCTCTCGCCTACGATCTTCTCGCTTTTTGCATCGCTCACGATCCAGGGGATCTTCTCTTTTCTCGCGAAATCGGAGACGGCAAGGGCACCTCCCGAGTTGGTGGAGCCCATGATGATATTGACCTTCTCTCTCAAGACAAGCTCTTTTGCCATGGCGAGGGCGATATCGGGTTTGAATTTATCATCCCGTATCACGAACTCGATCTTTCTTCCCAATACCCCTCCCTTCGCGTTTACCTCATTGACGGCAATCTTGAAGCCGTCGAGGACATCCTGGGTATAGGTAGTGGCAGGGCCGGTATAGGTGTCGATGATGCCGATCTTAATCGGTTCGGCCGCCTGTGACTGAGAGACCGTCACCTGGAAAAGGGCGAGCACGAGGAATGAAATGAGAATGGCTGGGATAAAGCGTTTCATACGTCCCCCTTGTGTGGTTTTTTGTGAGGCTTACATACGAATTCCATGTTTCTTTCTGCGCGGCGGGCACGCAAGCAGGCAGATCCCGCAACGGACGCAGAGTCCTTCGTCCACCTTTACTCTTTTTTTCGTATCGTCAAAGACCAGGGCAGGGCACCCGAAGCGGTCGACACAGTGGCCGCATCCCGTGCATTCGTCCTCGATCTGTGAGAACTCGAAGGTCTCGTCCTCCTTCGGCTTCGCATAAAGGAGACATTCCCGCCTGGCGATAATGATCGCCGGGCCTTTCTCCTGCTCCTGAAGAAAGGTGAAGGCCTCTTTTAACGTCTTCACCGTGAGGGGCACGTCGTAAGGGTCGAGAATTTTCATGAATTCGACTCCGAAGCCGGTGACGACGTCCTCGATCTTCACCACTCCGGCAGGAGCGCCGCCCGCGGTGACGCCCGATTGGGGCGTGGGCTGCATACCGGTCATGGCGGTGGTGGAATTGTCCATGATCACGAGGACGAACTTCTTCTTTTTCTTCACCGCATCATAGAGGGGCTCGAGACAGGCATGGAAAAAGGTAGAGTCTCCGACGGAGGCGATGATGGGGATGAGCGTCCCGTCCTGATGAAAGGTGTCGTAGAAGCCGGAGGCCATAGTGACTGCGCCGCCCATATCGATGCATGTATCCACGGCCCCCATTGAAATGCCCAGGGTATAGCAGCCGATATCGCCGGGAAATACAGCCTTGGGGAAGGCATGGCGCATCGCATAGAAGCTGGCCCTGTGGGGGCATCCCGAGCAGAGCTTGGGTGGTCTTGAAGGGAACTTTGCATTCTGAAGCGCTTTTTCAATTGTATTGTCGGGAGAGAATTTCAGGTCCGCGATCTTCATCTCGCGGGCGATCTTTTCGATAATTTCGCGCACCACGTCGTAGGTCAGCTCTCCTGCTCCGGGCACATATCCGTTCGCCCTGCCGAATATTTTGCCACCGTTGCCGATGAGCGCCTCCAGCACGCTGTCCGTCTCTTCGAGGACCAGTACGCGCTCATGATTTTTGACAAAGGCTCGTAGGCCGGGATCCATGGGAAAGACCCTGGTCACCTTGTAGACAGGGGGCTCAGGCTGAAGGGAAAGGCCTTTCACCACGTCCGATGCAATCGAATAGCTCATTCCCGAGGCCACGATACCGAATCCGGCGCCGCTCTCATGGTTGTCGGCCACTCCCTCGTGGATGACCGGTTTTCGCTCACCCGCGGGATAAAGAGGTATGGCCTCACGGGCATGGCTTACCCTGTGGGTGGAGCGGATAATTACCGGCACCTTTTTCTCGAATGAGTATTGCATTGCGTAATATGCGACGTCTGCTGCCTCCACAGGAGAGGCGGGATCGAATACGATGATGCCGAAGAGGGCGGCAAGGAGACGGGTGTCCTGCTCGGTCTGGGAAGACTGGGGGCCGGGGTCGTCGCACGAGACGATCACGAGGGCGCCGTCGATGGGCTTGCCTTTCCCGGCGAGGAGGGAGGGAAAGGCCACATTAAGACCGACCTGCTTCATCATGCAGGCTGCCTTCTTTCCGGATACCGCGGCGCCGAAGGCGACTTCGAAGGCACAGCGCTCGTTCGTCGCCCACTCGGCATGGATGGAGCCCTTATCCCGTTTATTGAATTCAACAATACCGGGTATGATCTCGGAACTGGGGGTGCCTGGATAGGCAGCGGCCAGCTCCAAGCCCGCCTCCACGAGACCGCGGGCAATGCCCCAATTGCCTATCATAACTTCCTTTTGAACCGCCTTCATCCGTGCCTCCCTTACGAGCCCCAGGGGCCCCTGCCGCGTGGTGCCGGCATAAATCAGAATCATCTATATGGACGAGTCCTTCGCGTGATTATATCCTGCGTCAAATACGGCGAGGTTCTTGGCCACAAATTTACCCTTCGTCCTCGTTTCGATGGTATCTCTCACATTGCCGTAAGTATAAGGGCCGACGGAAAGATGGGAGAAAAAGCCGAGAAGGGCCATGTTCGAGGCCTGAATCGTCCCGGCATCCGTCGCGATACCGTCCGCATCGATGAGAAAATGACCTATCTCTCTTTCCGTGAGGAGGCCGAGAATTGCCTCGGGGAGCGCGCTGTTTCGGGAATTGACGACCCCGAGACCTCCCTTTTTCAGGAAAGGAAGGTTCCTGTAAAATTCGCTCTCTTCAAAGGCCAGCAGGATGTCGGCGCTTTCACGGCCCACCAGGGGACTTTTGAATTCGCCGATTTTAATGAGGGATACTACGGATCCGCCCCTCTGGCTCATGCCGTACTCGTCGGAGGCGAGCGCATGGTAGCCCGAATGAATAGCAGTCTCTATAAGGACGGTGGATGCGAGGAGCACGCCCCTGCCGCCTATTCCCGCGCAGACAATCTGATAGTTCATATGATCCCCTTGCACAGAAGCACCGTCAGGGTGGGCGCGTCTTTATATTGCTCCACTTCCTGCGGCCCGCTTATGGAAAAACAGTTCTTGAAACCCCATCCCCCGAGGAGGCGCTTGATCTCACCTTCCCTTTCATGGGTCAGGATGAGAAGAACGTAGGATGATCCGTTATAAATGGAGTTGACAAGAGAGGGCATGCCCGAGTGAAAGAAATGATCTTCAAAGGTAATGGCGAGCACCTTCAGGTCCGGCTGCTGTTTCACCATGCCGTGGGCCATATTGATGGCCGAAGCGGGTCCCAGTTTATCCCTCACGACCAGAAAACCAAACATGGTCTCATCTTTCTTCGTTTTCTTGCGTCCCCCCGAGACCGGCTCCCTCGCGACCTTGCTCCTGTCCCGGAGTTGCATCTCTATGGACGGGTAAGGTCCATCGGAGACAAAGACCTCGTCCATCTCGTCGATGAACCGGTTTGCGGCTTCTGTGGGCAAGGGGAAAACAGTTTCCACGTGGAATATGCTCGTCTCATCTTCATAAAGATCGGAAAGGGCCGTCCGGTCGGTGATGAGACCGGTTTTGCCGTTCCGGGTTATTGAATTACCGGCGTAATTCTCAAATTCCCGCCTTATGCGCTCTATCTTTTCATTGAGCTCCCCGTGGAGCCGGTATCTCGACTGCGGCAGGGCAGCCCACCTCGAGGGATCTTTCGAAAATTGCGCAGTGCCGGCCGAAGGCCCGGCGGGTTTCGATACGGGAGCTTCCCCGGTCCCGTTGCGCGCCTTTCTCCCGGCTGCACCCGGATCACATTCGGGGGTTGCCTGGATGATGAAGGGCATCTGGTGCCGTTCCGACGCGTCATACGCAAAAGCGACCGCACGGGCAAGGGCCTCGGGACTCTCCACCACCATCACGGGGATTTTCGAGAAGGGGCCCAGAGGGGTAACCTCTTCATCGATTTCGCGGATGCACACGACGAGGAAGCCGCCGATCACCCCTGTGTAGGCGGACGTCATGAGGGGATCGAGGGCCTTGTATAACCCGTCCGTGGTAAATATGCACGCCGTTCTCTTTGCGGCAACCGCGCCGGTGAGGGCAAGCTCGAAACCTATTTTTTCATTGGTTGAAACCTCGCCGTGGAGGGATGGGTACTCTCCGGCCAGGGCGTCAAGGGCGGACCCGACGGGCCTGCTCGTGGTATATATAAGCCTCGCGCCGTTTTGTGCGAGCAATTCCACTATACCTTCATACATGTCCGTTCGGCCTTCCTTCCTATTCGCTTTTTATCCGGCGCGGGCGGGAAACCGGTATGCCGGCAGGCTCTCCGAATTGACCTTCGCGCCAGGACATTACATAATAGTATACCGTATACTGTACTGAAGGATATATAACATTATACCTTATTGTCAAGGATTTATTTACTATATTTTGTCATCAAAACCTCTTAACCGAGCGAAATCGAGGGGATTCGATAAAGGAAGGGTAATGATTTTCCCTTGACAAAGCCCAGTGCTTCCCATACAGTATACCGTATACGGTATGGCCCGCCCACGTACACAGGACAGTTTTGTGTTGACACCGGCGCAAAAATGTTTTTAAAAAATGGGCGAGTAAGGAGGCGAGACACGTGAACATCATAGTCTTTATAAAACAGGTAGCCGATACGGAAGCACGCAT
>DASXUJ010000068.1 GCA_036504895.1 Syntrophorhabdaceae bacterium | reverse complement strand
CCTTGATCGTCACGTTATCCCTTGTAATAACGTCCTGTGGAGGGATATCGAGCACCACGGTCCTGAGGCTCACTTTCACCATCCGGTCGATGAGTGGAATGAGAATGATGAGTCCCGGTCCCTTAGGGGTCCCGAGCACCCTTCCAAGGCGGAAGATGACTCCTCTTTCATATTCCTTCAGCACTTTTATCGAGCTTGCCAGAAAAATGACAATCACCGCTATTGCAAAAAGATACACCGGTATCATATTCGACCTCCCTTCTTCCTGGCTCCATGGACAAGCATAGGAGCTCCGTTCATAACCATTCCTTTCCGATTGCGTACCTTTTCGTCATGCACCCCTTTCCCTAATTCCTCATGCGAAAAGGCGTGCCGGCGCCTGATATAGGAGGTGACCGTCTCTCCCGCCTATTATGATAGTTGCCCTATCCGCTCGAAGGAGGTCACCTCATTACGACCGATCGCGTTCTCGCCGGTCGGTCGCAAAACCAGGAACTATTTTTGACCCTTCTACAAAGAAGTCCGTGCCCGGGGTTTTTTGTTTGAACCGGCTCACGCGTCTTCATGTGAGTAAGTGCTTCGCAAAGACTTTCCTGAAGTGGAACCCGTATACCAGGTACTGTACTGCCATGGGGAGGAGCAGCGGTCGCCTGAATAAAGACCATACCACGAGTTTCCAGTAGTAGAACCGCGCCTTGTCTTTTATGCCCAGAACGACCAGGGTCTTGAAAGGCGCGTCAAGATAATGGAGATTATATCGGACAGACCGGAGACGGAAATGGCTTCTTCTCTTTTCCAGGGGCCCGTATTCTTTGAGAAACGCCTTTACGCGCTCGTAGTATTTCTTCGGCGAATAAATACCGGTGAGCACTTGTTTATACCCTTCAACAAGCCTTTCGTAACCCATTGTGGGGATAATATTTGTGGAAAAGTCGGTGTTGTCGCCGGAAATATCATTCAAGAGCCTGCCTTCTCTGGAGAGCCGCTCATAGAGCCGGCTGCCGCTTGGGGCATTGAGCATGCCTACCATGGCAATCACAATTTTGCCTTCCTGAATGAATCGGATCTGCCGTTCAAATGTTTCAGGAGAATCATTGTCAAATCCCACGATAAAGCCGCCCCGGATATTCAGCCCGAGCTCCTGGATACGTTTCACACCCGCCAGGAGATCGCGGTTTGTGTTCTGGAATTTATTGCATTCCTTGAGAGACTTGACATCCGTTGTTTCGATTCCGACAAAGACGCCCTCAAACCCGGCCCGTATCATCTGCCTGATCAAGCCCTCATCGTCGGCGAGATTGATCGACGCCTCGGTTGACAGATCGAACGGGTATCTTCTTTTCTTCATCCATTCGATCATGGCGGGCAAGAGGCTGTTCTTGATCCTGGCTTTATTGCCTATGAAATTGTCGTCAACAAAAAAGACATTCCCCCTCCATCCCGCCTTAAAAAGCGATTCCAGTTCGTGAATGACCTGGGAGGTTGTTTTGGTTCGCGTCCTGTTTCCGTAAAGGGTGGTAATATCGCAGAACTCGCAGCTAAACGGACAACCCCTGGAATACTGAATATTCATGGAGAAGTAGCGTTTCATCTTCACGAGCCCCCAGAGAGGGGCTGGTGTCTTTGTGAGATCGGGAAAAATTTTGGATGTGTAAAGCCGGGAAGGTGCACCCAAGGCGAGATCCCGCAAGAACAACGGAAGGGTCACCTCGGCCTCGTTGAGCACCAGGTGATCGATGTCAGGGTAATCTTCGGGGGTTGCGGTAAAGAGAGGTCCTCCCGCCACGATCTTGACGCCCGCCGCCTTGCACCTGTCCACGACCTCCCGCACTGATTCCTTTTGGACAGCCATGGCGCCGATAAAGACATAGTCCGCCCATTGGAGGTCCTTGTTCGTTAAATAGGTGGTATTCATGTCAACGAGCTTTTTTTGCCATTCCTCCGGAAGCATTGCGGCAACGGTGAGGAGACCCAGAGGAGGATGGACCGCCCTTTTCGATATAAACTTCAATGCGTGTTTAAAGCTCCAAAAGGTATCGGGATACGTGGGGTATACGAGAAGCACGTTCATCTATTTTGTCTCCCTTCGTCTATTCAGGGAAAAACCCTACATCATGGTACCCTAGACTGCCACTCGCGTCTGTCGCGGAAACATCAATTATCTTGTCACGCTTTCTCACGGAAATCTGCGATCTTCGACAAGGACCGGCTGAACCCATTGAAGTTCCGCGGTATTATGATACGGACAGGAAAGCCCCCGGGTCATCCCTTGCAGAAGGCTTTGTGGCATTCCGACCCCATTCGAATCATTTGCCCCTTAAGCCCGGGACATCATCGCCCCACGCGGATATTGAAGAGGGGCCCGAGGAGGCCAAACACGGAGAGAAGCCAAAGCACTACCGCAATAACTATTACTGCATTCAGGATCGACTTGATAGAACCCGCCATCGGGATAAACCGGTTGACGAGCCCGAGAAGAACACCGACCACGATGAGGATTATCACTACTTGGATTATAGGCATACTCTTATGTACCTCCGGGTCTTGCAGTTGGGCAGCGGATCACATATGCGCTCTATGTCATGTCCGTGCGGCCATCACCGGGCGGAGCCCGGTCGGTCGCATGAGCCGGCATAGTACTCTCTTCCGGTCTGCCCGCGGCCTCCGCGCTCCCCCTCGGTAAGGTCAATGACGCCTATTTTACGATCAGCTCGTTCCTTACTGATTTGACCCCTCCGACGCCCTTTGCTATCTGACCTGCTTTACTGACGGCGGCCTGAGATCCAACCCATCCGCTCAGTAAAACGATGCCCTTCCGGGTTTCGACGCTGATCTGGAATGATTTGAGAAACTCATCTGCGGCAAGCATTGATTTTACCTTCGTCGTAATGACTGAATCGTCGACATAATCGCCCGTGCTTTCCTGTTTGGGTGTCGACCCGCAGGCAGCAAGAGTGGCGACCAACATGATAAGGACCAAAAAACTGATGCACAGACTTCTCTTCTTCATAGCGATTACTCCTTTCTGTAATAGATTTGAATTCTCCTTCTCTCTCGAAGGCTGATGAGCTTCTTCATCGATCGACCGGCGAGTTTCAATCGGGCATAGAGGTGCCGTCATTTGAACCTGGAGCTTGCGTTTTGGAACGCACTTTTGACTTCAGTGCAGATATTCTCTGCCCCTGTCAACAGGACCTCCCAAGCGTCATCGCCGGCTGTCATCATCTCCTGCAATTTTGCCCTGGCCTCATCTTCCTTGCCCTGCAAGGCTTCTATCATCTGGTAATACTCGATCCGCGCCTCGGCTTTGGTTTTGTCGGCCTTGGCATTGAATAAGGCAATCTCAGCGCCCCATTCCTTTAACTGAGCCTGAAATTTCTCTTCGTATGCTTTTCGTTTTTCCATTCCGCGCCCTCATCGGTTGGTAAATGTGCCCTCAGCCATTCTCATTTCTCATGTCAAGAAGTGCATTCTACCGGCGAGCCGGTAGAATGCACGTGCACTCACGATGGAGATAAGGTCTTTAAGATCTTTTCTCCCTTTTTAGAGCTTGGAAGACCAACCCAACCCGTCGGGCGAGGTCAAAATCGAGCCGTCCATGCCGACCACGATGAATCTCTTACGGGCATACACCGCTGCCCCAAGCCAACTCTGGGAGCCTGACGTTGCAGTACTCCATATCGCTGAATCAGGTGACGTCACGATCGAACCGTATGAGCCTACCGCGACAAATTTCTCATTCCCATAGGTGACCGCGGAAAGGTACTCCGTCGTTCCCGAGTAACGCTGGGTCCATGTGATCCCGTCGTCGGAGGATGTCAGAATTCTTCCATTGGCTCCAACGGCGACAAAGGTGTTATTCTTATAAAGAATGCCGGAGAGGTGGTCGGTAAACTGCGTCCCAGATTGTTCCCAACTGATGCCGTCGGGTGAGTTGAAGATGGTACCCATCTCGCCGATGGTGACAAAATTGCCCTTGCCATAGGTGACATTCCGGAGGGCGTAAGGGGTCAGGTTCGCTCGTTTGGTCCATGCGTACCCGTCTGACGAGGTAATGACCATTCCCGCGGCACCGACCGCCACAAAGGTTCCCCGTGCGTACTTAATAGCCCAGAGGTCGCTCGTGATGCCCGATTGCCTGACGGTCCACGTTGAACCGTCCCTTGAGCCCGTCACGATCGTACCGCGGGCGCCCACTGCCACAAAGGTCTCCTTTCCATATGCCAGGGCGGCAAGAGGCACGTGAGTCCCCGAACTTCTTATAGTCCAGGTTTCGCTGTCGGGCGAAGTCAGCACAATGCCGTTACCATACGTGACTGCGTATACCGGCCACGGACCTTCGTCGGACCCCTGAGCCCGCACGACACCTGAACTTGCGAAAAATAAAGAAAATACCAAAATAACCACTGAAAATAGACACGTCTTTTTCATCTGTCTTTCTCCTTTGTCTGTTTACTACCAAAACCTCAGACCGCTAATCGATCGCACTTCATCACGTAAAAAATCTCTTCCGGACCCTTATCTCGTGCTCCTCTTCCACGAGGAATTCAAAAAGAACTCCCATATTTATTTTGCTGCGTTGAATAGAAGTTCTCGAGGTCCTTTCACCCTGCCGGGCTCTTCCCGCGCGAAGATCGCACGCCTCCGGCGCCCGGACTTGTTATGACCGTCTTCTCGGTCTGAAGACAAGATGGAGGCCGGGAATTACCAAAACCTCCAGAGCGGAAGGTACGGGCGCCTCATGCAGGTTGAGGCTATTTGCAGTTGCCGAGGGCCCCCGGAGGATGGCATCAATGACAACCTGCATGCTTACCATTACAGGGAGGGCCGCCAGAACAGCGGCTGCCGTAACAAACATAAGTTTCATTTTGGAGTCGTCATCCTGTGCCTCCCTCTGTGGGACAAAAGGCGGGGTCCCGTGACCCATTGAACCTGAACAAAAGAATTGATACAGGACGAATGGAAATGTCAGGAACTTCCAGTATTGAGTTGTGTGTATGGGTATTAACTCTGTATCTATAGTACAGCGGTTATCCTCATGCGTCTGTCGCGGAACCAACAATAATTTTGTAGTGCCTTATCATAAGTCCGGCGATTTATTTCCGGAAGGGAAGAGAAATAGGTATTTGGTTAAGAAAGGGATTCAATCTATCATGTCGGGGTGATGCGGATGTGAGCACAATGGCGAATACGGCTGCAGAGCCCGCGTTAGACACGCAATTTTTCATGCCTGTCGCGATAGGGACAATTTTTTTCACCGTTTTTTCTTAAAGAGGTGCAGCGGCTTCACCCACACGGGGATAGGGAGGAGAACTATTTCGCCCTATCCTGAAGCTAATTCCCATTGATTTTCAAAGAATTCTTATGGTTCCGTCAGACCGTGTGTTATGGCGTAATGAATCAGCTCACCGGTTCCCTTGACTCCGATTTTCTCCAGCATGCGAATCCGATAGGTTCGTACCGTATTTATGCTCAGATGGAGCTCTTCGGCTATCTCCTTCACTGCCTTTCCTTTGCCGATCATGCGCAGCACCTGGAGTTCGCGATTCGAGAGGTTTTCATGGGGAGGCGTTTCCGTGTCCGACTCGAAATCGAACATACGCTTTTCGGCAAAGGCGGGGCTGATATATTTTTTCCCCGCCAAAATCTTTCGCACCGCCACCAACAGTTCATCGGGCGCGCTTATTTTTGTAAGGTAGCCGTGGGCGCCGCCATTTAATGCGCGGTTGGCGTAATCTTCCTCAGGATACATGCTCAGAACAAGGACGGGAAGTTTTCGTTTCGTTTTTCTTATTTCCTTAAGGACTTCCAGACCGTTTATGTCGGGAAGTGAAATATCGAGAATGACGAGGTCGTACACATTGTTCCTGATCTTGGTCAACAACTCATATCCTCTCAGGGTTATATCGACGGTTACATCGTCAAAGTGCTCGGTGATGATCTCTTTGAGGCCTTTAAGTATGATAGGGTGGTCATCGGCAATAACAACGCGAAGCATCGCTCATACCTCCTTGGCGCGCTTTCCCGGGCGGCGCTTCCCGGTAGTGTTCTTCTTTTTATTATCTTCATGAAGCGGAATGAGCACCGTAACGGTCGTTCCTTTTCCCTTTACACCGCTCACTTCGAGGGTTCCCTTCAGGGCATATACCCGTTCGCGCATGCCTATCAGTCCAATGGACATGGGATCTGCGATCTCCTTTTCCGTGATGCCTCTGCCGTCATCCGTGAGCTCCATAAGAAGTCTGCCCCCTGTGTTCCGGAGAATTACCGCAACCCGCTGTGCCTCTGCGTGGCGGGCAACATTGGTAAGGGCTTCCTGGAGAATACGAAAGACCTCCGTAGATACGGACGTATCGAGGGCCGTGAGGCGCCGCGCGGGAACAAACTCGCAGATGATGTTTGTCCTCTTCTCGAAATCGGCTAATACCATTTTTATCGCTTCATTGAGACCGAAATCGCCCAGGGCGGGCGGCCTCAATGACATGGAGAGTCTCTGTACGGAAAGAATGGCGCTATCGATAAGCATGACCAGTGAGCTGAGCCTTTCCGCAATTAATGGACTCTCCTTCGGCAGCCGTCTTTCTATCCAGCGCACATCCATTTTCATCCCCGTCAAGACCTGCCCTAATTCATCATGAAGCTCGCGGGAGAGAAACGCCCTTTCCTGTTCTCTGATTTGTTGTAAATGATTGGTGAGATTGTGCAAACGTTCCTGGGATTCAACCAATTGAGCGGTCCGCTCCACGACCCGTTCTTCCAATTCATCGTATGCTTTCAGAAGTTCTTCTTCTATTCTCTTGCGCTCGGTAATATCGGTGATGGTCCCCACAAAACCGAGCCTTTCCCCCTCTACTCCCCTTTCAGCTATTGCCTTTCCAAGGACCCATTTAATTGTACCGTTCCGCTGCTGCTGAAAGCAAAACTCCGACTCAAAGGGTAGATCCCTCAGGACCGCCTGATGCCACTGGTTCAGAACCCTCTCTTTGTCCTCGGGGCAAAGTGCGCCGGCCCATCCTTCTCCATATGTCTCAATCGCCGA